>CAZKJY010000366.1:0-2501 GCA_964553165.1 uncultured Enterobacteriaceae bacterium | reverse complement strand
TTGCTGACCTTTTCTGACAGATTGGCAATGTGATTGGCCGCCATCGGACAGTCAGAAATAAAGTGATCACGATCCTGGGCGTCCACTTTTCGTACCACAGGCCGGGCGATTTTTACCGCGTGTTCATGGGATTCAACCTTCACGGCATAGGTGCCGTCATGTCCGGAACAGCGCTCTTCCGTCGTAATGGTCGTGCCGGGTACCAGGTTCAGAATGTCACGGGCCTTGATGCCGATGTTCTGCACCCGCAGGTGACAGGCGACCTGATAGGAGACATCCCCCAGTTCCTGCGAAAATTCGGTATTGAAACCGCCTTCCCGGTGGCGCAGATGCAGATACTCAAACGGATCATAAAAGGCATTTTTTACCTTGATGACATCTTCATCATCCGGGAACATCAGCGGCAGTTCCTGTTTGTACATCAAGACGCAGGAGGGCACAGGGGCGATCAGGTCATAGCCTTCATCGACCAGTCTGGCCAGCACAGGGATATTGGCTTCCTTGGCTTTTTTCACGGATTCCAGGTCACCGAGTTCCAGCTTGGGCATACCGCAACACTGTTCTTTCGGGACAATGTCAATCTGGATATTGTTGTGCTGGTAGACCTTGAAGATGTCTTCACCCAGTTCGGGGCTGTTGTAGTTGCCGTAACAGGTAGCATACAGAGCAACCTTGCCTGTGGTGCGTCCGAGTGGAGTTGGGCTGATGTTTTTGCCCATTGATTTGACGCGTTTACGCATGGTTCTGGCGTGATATTTCGGCACCGGTGCCTGATGATGTACACCGGCAGTCTTCTCCAGTACCTTGCGGAAGGTGCTGTTGCTATTCAAGGCATTCACGGTGATATCCACCAGCGGGATCGTGGCCATCCTGCCGACCTTGTTGGTATCGGACAGCACTTTGTTTCGGAAACTTGTGCCTTCCTTTTTAAATTTGACGGCTTTGGCCCGCAGCATCAGATGCGGAAAATCCACATTCCATTCATGCGGGGGCACGTAGGGACATTTGGACATGTAGCACATGTCACACAAATAACACTGATCAACGACTTTGCCATAATCGGCCTTATCAACACCATCCACTTCCATGGTGTCGGATTCGTCAACCAGGTCAAACAGTGTCGGGAAAGCGTTGCACAGGCTGACACAGCGTCGGCAGCCATGGCAAATATCAAAAACACGCTCCAGTTCCCTATTCAGGGCGTCCTGATTCCAGAAATCTTCCGACTTCCAATCCAAAGGATGTCGCGTTGGTGCCTCCAGGCTACCTTCTCTGGTGCTGATGTCGCTCATGGTTTTTCCCCTGTGCCACTTGAATTGTCACTGCTGAGAGCCGAATGGCTCCCAACAGCAGACGATTCCTGTTTTCTGCCAATTAGGCGTCCAGATTGTCCAGTGCTTTCTGGAAACGGTTGGCGTGGCTGCGCTCAGCTTTGGCCAAGGTTTCAAACCAGTCAGCAATTTCATCGTGGCCTTCATCACGGGCTGTTTTTGCCATGCCCGGATACATGTCGGTGTACTCATGGGTTTCACCGGCAATCGCGGCTTTTAGGTTGTCGGAAGTGCCGCCAATGGGAAGACCCGTGGCTGGATCGCCAACGGCTTCCAGATATTCCAGGTGGCCATGGGCATGGCCGGTTTCGCCTTCGGCAGTGGAGCGGAATACAGTGGCCACGTCGTTATAGCCTTCAACATCCGCTTTGGAGGCGAAGTAAAGATAGCGGCGATTGGCCTGGGATTCCCCGGCAAAGGCTTCTTTCAGATTTTCTTCTGTTTTGCTTCCTTTTAATGACATGATATTGCCCTCTTGAGTCATGTTTTTCAGTTTTTTTCACTTCAGTTAATGGTTATCCCACAACTTGCCTCATTATGGCCATCTGAATTACCATCTGTCCAATGGATTATTTATTAATTGTTAATCGATTTTACCGATGAGCCATCCCCCCACATTCAAACAGCTCAAATATCTCTGTGCCGTAGCCGACAAGCAGCATTTTGGCAAGGCGGCTGAGGCCTGCTTTGTGTCACAGTCAACCCTCAGTGCCGGCATCAGCGATCTGGAGCAGACCCTCGGGGTGACGCTTATTGATCGCAGCAAGAAGCATGTGAACCTGACGGCAATTGGACGGGAGGTCACTAAACGCGCACGCGCTGTGCTGATCGAAATCGATGATCTGGTGGCAACAGCGATCGCAGCCCATGAACCGTTTTCAACCGAGATGCGGATGGGCGTGATCCCGACCATCGCGCCATTTTTGCTGCCGAAAATCCTCAAAACATTCAGACAGCGCTATCCCCGATTCAAGCTTTACATCCGCGAGGACCTGAGTGGCAATCTGCTGAAGGAGCTGCATGCAGGCGAACTGGACCTGCTGTTGCTGGCCCTGCCGTATCCGGCAGAAGGGGTCACCGAGCGGCATCTGTTCTATGACGAGCTCTTGCTGGCCACCAACAAAGGCAATCCTCTTTCTGGACATAAAAAGCTGCAGACCAGTGATCTCA
>CAZKJY010000365.1:0-2504 GCA_964553165.1 uncultured Enterobacteriaceae bacterium | reverse complement strand
TCAGGGAAATCTCCGGCCTCGAAGGTGGCAAAATGCAACCGGATATCAAAAGTTTCTGTCTTCACTCCATGCTGGAAGAATTGGCTGCTGAGTTTGGTGCCCTGGCGTTGGAGAAGGGAATTGAATTACGTTTTGTGCCCAGCCGTAAGGTAGTGGCCAGCGACCCACATCTATTGCGTCGTATTTTGCAGAACTTCCTCAGTAATGCCATTCACTACACCAAACGAGGTCGTCTGTTGCTGGGTTGTCGCCGTATCAACAACGGGTTGCGCATTGAAGTGTGGGATACCGGGCCGGGTATTGCGCCCCATGCCATGGACAGAATTTTTATGGAGTTTGAACGGCTCAGTCCAGGCGCCACCAGCACTGATAAAGGACTGGGGCTCGGGCTGACCATTGCCAAGGGCATGGCGGATCTGATGCACCATGAAATTGGAGTCAAGTCAGAACCCGGTGAAGGTTCAGTATTCAGCATTCTGGTTCCCCTCGGGAACCCGGTGTTGGTTCCTGAAACACCGTCGTCAACACCCAAAGTGAGACCGGAATTAAGAGGGCTTCGGGTTCTCTGTATCGATAACGAAGAGGAAATTCTTGAAGGAATGAAAAGCCTGCTTAGCCAATGGGGTTGCCAGGTGATGCTGGCAAAAGGACCAAAAGACTTGCAGGCGCTGGTGAGCAGCTATCCACCGGATATTATGCTGGTGGACTTTCACTTGGAGGAACACCTTACGGGTATTGAGCTGGTGCGCGAAATGCCACAAACCTGGCGTCATCGCCCCTGTATAATCATCAGTGCAGATAACTCCGATGAGGTTCGCCAGCAGGTCGAACAGGCCGAGCTGCACTACATGTCCAAGCCGGTTTCCCCCGAGAAACTCGCCAAGCACATCACCGAATTGGTCCGGCCCACTAAAACGGGCTAAAGCCACTGTCTTTAGAGTTCGCATTTTCCTGGCGCATAGCCGGTTAAATATCGCCTGTTACCGAGAGGCAACAAACCATTTTTTGGATGCCATGTGTGGTGCTTTTCCAGAAGGTTCTGGACGGCTAGACTAACGCCTTTAAATTTTTACCCATAAGGTGCCTGAAAAATGCCGACGTTCGATATCGTTTCAGAAGTAGATATGGTGGAGATCCGCAATGCTACCGAAAACACCCAGCGTGAACTGACAACGCGGTTTGATTTTCGTGGCGTTGCGGCAAGTGTCGAGCTCAAAGACGAAATCGTTACCCTCGCGGCAGAGTCTGACTTTCAATGCCAGCAACTGATGGATATGTTCAGCAAAAACCTGGTGAAACGCAACGTGGACCCCTACGTGGTGGATGTAGACGAAGAGGCCCTGCACATTGGCAAAACCTTCTCCCTAAAGGTGCGGTTCAAACAGGGTATCGACCAGCCCATGGCGAAAAAGATTATCAAGTTACTGAAAGATTCGAAGATGAAAGTGCAGGCATCCATACAGGGCGACAAAATTCGAGTCAGTGGCAAAAAGCGTGATGATCTTCAGCAGGCGATAGCGCTGGTTAAAGGGGCGGAGCTTGGCCAACCCTTTCAGTACGAAAATTTCAGGGATTGATTTTCACCTGAGAGAAGTCGTCAGGTGCTTTGGTCGGGTGATTCCAGGTTCAGTTTGCTGATAGCGAGTACCGCCTGGGTTCGGGAACGTACATTCAACTTTCTGAAAATTGCTGTCATATGCGCTTTGATGGTCGCTTCGGTGACATCTAGTTCATAGGCAATCTGTTTATTCAGCAGTCCTTCTGCCAGCATTGTCAGCACCAGGTATTGCTGGGGGGTAAGGGAGGCAATCCCTTCCATAAGTTTTTGTTCATCATCGCCCGCCGGTGCGCTAATTCCTGCATGGGCCGGTAGCCAGGTTCCCCCATTCAATGCGGCCTGGATCGCAGTCTGGATAACATCAATACCGGAAGACTTTGGCAGAAAACCCTTCGACCCGAATTCCACCGCTCTCTGCATGATATCGGTGCGTTCATTGGCGGAAACCACCAGAACGGGAATCTGTGGAGCTTGCCCTTTCAGGTAGGCGAGGGCGCTGAAGCCGTGGGCGCCGGGCATGTGAAGGTCCAGTAACACCAGGTCGGCATCGGGGTGATCGCAAAGCTTGGTTTGCAAGCTGGCCATATCCTGAGCCTCGACAACCTCCACATCAGCATCCAGGCAATGTAGTACCCCTGATATGGCATTGCGAAACAGCGGATGGTCGTCGGCAACGATATATTTTGACATGTAATTATTTTCAGCGTGCCAGTTCTTTTCGATGTTAGACCCCGCTGTCGGCGCTGACAACCCTCCCGGTCTTTTTAATTTTTGCCATTTTCTGCCTCTCAAGCCGCCAATGTTGTTAGACATTAGTCGTAATTTTTCACAGAAATCGACCTTGGTCGCATACCCATAGAGACGCGTTGCAGTAACTCTGTCACTGCTTGATAAATCTATTGGGAGAGGACTTATGTTTACCAAGACAAAACTGGCGCTCGCAACA
>CAZKJY010000364.1:0-2506 GCA_964553165.1 uncultured Enterobacteriaceae bacterium | reverse complement strand
CTGTGCTATTTCTTTGCTGACGGCTTTTGCACTTCTGTGGTTGGTTTCAACCTGGTAATCCGCAATCTCCCGGTAAAGCGGATCCCGTTTTTCCATCAAGGCTTTGAGCGTTGCTTCAGGATCTTCCACATTCTGCAACAGCGGACGCTTCTGGTCATGACGTGTCCGGTCAAGCTGCTGGTTGATGGTTGCCAGCAGATAGATAACCACACCGCGGCTATGCAGATGGCGTCTGTTCTCTGCAGAAAGCACAACCCCTCCTCCCGTCGCCAGCACAATTCTATTTAGCTGGGTCAGTTCTTCAATGATTTTTTCTTCACGCAACCGGAATCCTGCTTCTCCTTCCATATCAAAGATCCAGGAAATTTCTGCGCCACAGCGCTTTTCGATTTCATGATCCGAATCATAAAATTCAAGTTTAAGTTCACGCGCAAGCTGTTTGCCAATCGTGGTTTTACCGGCCCCCATGGGGCCGATCAGGAAAATGTTATCAACGGAATTTTTCATAAACTCCGGGGTTCATAGGTTGGAGCTTTGTGGCTGTGTTTAAATGTCGTTGATGATTGATGGCGTGATGAAAATCAGCAACTCGGTTTTGGTTTCTGTATTTTCAGTTCTTCTGAACAGGCCACCAACATAGGGCAGATCGCCCAACAACATGGTTTTGGAAACCGTGGAGATAACTTCTTCACGGTAAACTCCACCCAGCACCACTGTATCGCCATCATCTACCAGTACCCGTGTGGTGACATTGTTGGTAGAGATTGCAGGCACTGATCCCGCTCCCGGCGCAACAGAATCCTGATGGATATCCAGCAACATGATGATTCTGCCGTCAGGGGTAATTTGCGGGGTCACTTCCAGTGACAGCACGGCTGAGACGAACTCAGTGGTTGATCCCCCGGCAGTTCCTCCAGCCTGAGCCTGATAGGGAATCTGCAGACCTGATTCGATTCTTGCTGTCTGCTGGTCCTGGGTGGTAATGGATGGCTGAGCTACCACTTCTCCGTTGCCACTGTCTTCCAGCGCAGCAAGTTCCAGTTGCAGTAGGCCGTTGTCTCCTGCATAGCCTATGGCAATTGAGGTGTTTGAACTGCCTGGTCCAAGGTCCACAACCAGCTGATTTTCATTAAACCCGCTGGTAGTGAAACCACCCAGACCGCCGGTGAGAACAAATTCATCGCCAAATTCCGGGAAGGTCTGAATGCCGCCCCAGCGGATGCCCAGGGCATCACTGAAACTGGTTTCAGCGTTGACAATTCGGGCTTCTATCAATACCTGCTGGACAGGGACGTCGAGTCTTTCCAGCATTGACCTGACTTCTGCAAGAACCACTGGCGCATCACGTATGATCAATGTGCTGGTTCGATTATCGACAGTTGCAGTGCCACGATCAGAGAGCAGACCGCCGCCTTCCCCTCCCTGAATAAGGGCCAGCATCTCAGCAGCCACGGCATAATTGACAGAAATGTAGGCTGTCTCCAGTGGCACCAGCGCCTCTACTTCCTGATTGGATTCCAGTTCCTGACGTTCAGCCTGGGCAATATCCGCAGCGGGAGCGATATACAGGACGTTACCTTCCTGACGCTGACCCAGACCACGGGATCGCAGGACCAGATCAAGTGCCTGGTCCCAGGGCACATCCACCAGTCGCAGGGTGATATTCCCGGTCACCGCATCGCTGACAACCAGACTGAAATTCTGGAACTCTGCAAATATCTGCAGCACCTGTCTGATCGGAATATCCTGAAAGTTCAGAGACATTCTTTCGCCGGTGTAATCAAAATCACTGCCTCCGGCGGTATTGGCAGTATCAATGACCGGACTGACATCAATAATGAAGGCTTCAGCACTCTGATAGGCGATATAGTCATAGTTCCCGGCGATATCGGCTACAACCATGACCGAGCCGTTTTCTTCATAGACATCGATATAACGAACCGGTGTGGCAAAGTCAGTGACGTCGAGTCGTGCCTGCTGACCAGGATTGATTTCCGCATTTCTGAACTCAAGGCTGAGTGAGGGTCCTGAGCGACTGATATCGCCTGTTAAACCGCTGCCAGCCATATCAATAACAATCTGTCCTTCACCATTGGCGCCGCGCCTGAAATCCACATTTTCAATATCCGAACTGGCACTGACACTATTGGCACCCCTGACTGTCGCTGCCGCTGCCGCCACAGCGGCATTGGCGGCACCATTGGCCGAACCCAGCACGACAAACAGGCTGTTTCCCTGTACGCGCGTTGTATAGGGCTCCAGGCTGGCCATGTTGACAACCATCCGGGTTCTGTTCTGATCCTCCAGGATCATGACACTGTCAGCCAGGTCCTGATCAAGCGGAAAACGACGCGTGGAAAGCTGATTGCTGACGTTATTGAAGTCCATTGACAGCCGTGCCGGATTGGAAATTTCAAAAATTGCCGGGGTTGGCGGCTCGTTACTGAACTGCAGTTCAATTGCCAGCTGATCACCAGGCAAAGTTATAAAACTGATATTCTCCAAG
>CAZKJY010000363.1:0-2507 GCA_964553165.1 uncultured Enterobacteriaceae bacterium | reverse complement strand
CGCTGAAAGAATTCGGAAACTTTTTCCTGAACGCGGGGAGATCGGGTTGAGCCGCCGACCATGACCACGTCACTGATATCCTCAATCCCGAGCTGGGCATCGCGCAGCACACGGCGACAGGCTTTCAGGGTCTGTTCAATGAAGGGATCTATCAGAGAATAATAGGTCTCACGATCCAGTGTTCCGGTCCAGCCAGCAAATGAAATTTCGGTGGCGTGCTGCTGACTCAGCTCATGTTTCGCTGCCCTTGCCAACAACTTTAATTGATGGATGTCACCCTGTTCGACTGTCAGACCTGACTGCTCTTCCACCCAGTGTATGATGGCGTGATCGAAGTCATCACCGCCAAGTGCTGTATTACCGCCGATGGCCAACACACTGAAGACACCTTTTTCCAGCTTCATCAGGGAGACGTCGAAAGTTCCGCCACCCAGATCGTATATGATCACATTGCCGGCAAGTTTTTTATCCAGACCATAGGCTACTGCTGCTGCAGTGGGCTCACTCAGCAAACGCAATACTTTCAGTCCCGCAATGCGGGCGGCATCCTTGGTCGCCTGGCGCTGGGCTTCATCGAAATAGGCAGGCACCGTGATGACCACCCCGTCAATCGCTGATTCGAGTTTTTGCTGACCACAAGCGGCCAGTGTTTTAAGAATTTCAGCAGAGACTTCTACCGGACTCCTGTTACCGCTGACAGTTTCGATAAGAGGCATTCCGTCGTCTTCCGCTGGTAGCACCTTGTAGGCCAGTTTATGCTGGATATCAGTTGAAGCTCTGCCCATGAGACGCTTCACCGAACTGATCGGATGGGCGCTCGTCAACGCCTCTTTACCCACAAGTGCTGTCCCGGTCTCTTCATAGGCAACCACTGAAGGCAACAGGACCTCTTCACCTGAAACCGGTATGACAAAGGGGCCTTCCGAGTTTGCAGAGGCAACCAGTGAGTTGGTTGTACCCAGGTCAATGCCCAGGGCATGCTTGGTAGCCTGTGCTCGGCGTGGACTCTGTCCCGGTTCTGCAATCTGCAATAAGGCCATGCTAATAACTCAAATCCGCTAGTAATCCAGAATCTTTTCTTCTGAACGGTTAATTTCCCTGATGAATTTTTCTATAAACTGTAATTTATGATAGGCCGTCTTGGCACTTGTATAATCCAGAGCAGCAAGAGCAGATTTAAATTCTTCAATACCCGCATCCTGCTCTTTTCCGGCTTCCTGCTTCAGCGCATCCAGCACCGTCAGATCTTCTTCCACTGTCGCCGTTTCAAGCTGGTCACGCCAGTCCATCTGCTGCAGGAGCAGGGCCTCGCTTAAATGGCCTTGATTGTGTTCTTCGGGATCAACACGCTGCAGGTTAAGCAGATAGGCCGCCCGTTTAAGGGGTGATTTCAAAGTATCGAAAGCCTGGTTCAGGATACTGCTTGTTTGTAATGCTTTGAGCCGAGTTGCATCATCAGAGCCACTGGACTTGTCAGGATGATACTGAGCCTGAAGCTCTTTATAGTTTGTTGTCAGTTTATCGGCATCAATATCAAAGCTTTCCGGCAGGGAAAACATGTCAAAATAATTTTGGTTGCTGATATCCAAAACAAACTATCCGATAGGGCTGAATGATTATGAAAGATTAAAATTTAATTGAGCGAAGCTTAGACGAGGCAAAAATTAGCGAAAAATGTGAATTTACATTGTAGTAAATGAACATTTTGAGAAAATTTTTAACGAAGTATAAGCAAGCTCAAAAAATTTCAGACTGAAAAAGATTCGCCACAGCCACACTCCCCTTTGACATTGGGGTTGTGAAACTGAAAGCCCTCATTGACGCCGGTTTTGACAAAGTCCATCTCAGTGCCGTCGATATAAACCAGACTCTTGGGATCAACCACAATTTTAATCCCCTGATCCTCAAAAACCTTGTCGCTGTCTTCCAGTTCATCAACGAATTCCAGAACATAGGCCATCCCGGAACAACCTGTGGTTGTCACGCCAACACGTATTCCGACTCCCCTGCCCCGATTGGCCAGCTGGGAGGCGACATGATTTGCTGCTTTTTCAGTTAATGTAATTGCCATTTGCGTCTTTCTTCCCGCCTGTTACTGGGCCTGTTGCTGCTGTTGCGCCTGCTGATCGGCCAGTTCCGATTTCTGGCCAAAGCCGCGTTTACTTTTAACATCGGCAATCGCTGCCTTGATGGCATCTTCTGCCAGCACAGAACAGTGAATTTTTACCGGCGGCAATCCCAGTTCTGCAGCGATCTCGCTGTTGCGTATTTTCTGGGCATCATCCAGGCTGCGCCCTTTAACCCATTCAGTGAGCAGGGAACTGGAGGCGATGGCAGAACCACAGCCATAGGTCTTGAATTTGGCATCCTCAATGACGCCATCCTCACTCACCTTGATCTGCAGACGCATCACATCACCACAGGCAGGCGCACCTACCATGCCGGTACCGCCATTTTTATCCTTGTCATCCAACTTGCCCACGTTACGCGGGTTTTCGTAGTGATCC
>CAZKJY010000362.1:0-2510 GCA_964553165.1 uncultured Enterobacteriaceae bacterium | reverse complement strand
GGTCTTCCCTGCTCCGATCTGGCCTGTGAATAACCTGATCATGTCTGAAATGCCAAGAAAGCCTTGGCCCCCATGATCACAGTTCGCCAGAAAACTGCCGTGAGGATGATTCCCAACGCATCTGGTATGCCCAGCAGCGAGAAATACGCCAGGATCGGGATCGGCTGGCCATCAATGCTCAACGACAGGCTGTTGTAATTAGTCGTGATGTAATCGATGGCATCCTGGCCATACCCAGCAAGGCCTGTCAGTGCAGTAATGCCCAGACCAAAGAACGTCAGCACCCGGATGATGATCTGACTCATGCAGCAGCCCCCCGTATTAAAATCAAAGCGGCAGCAAAATACGCACACAGCAGCAGGATCGGACGCGCCACGTTTTCAAAGGAATCACAAATTAAAGCGTTATCCAGCACGATCGTTTCACCGCCGAAGGTTTCCGGCAAAGTAAACTCCGAAGGCGCAGGACAAGCAGCCGGCGTACCGGAACCAGTCAGGTTGTATAGGTCTGTAAAGGCCGTTTCAGGATCGATTAACTCAACAGTGACATCGCCAGGCACCCCCGTTCCTGAAATATCCTCACAAGCCAGGATGTCCGGGTTATTGGTGCACAGATCGACCGTGGTGGCTCCCCCGCTCGCTATTTCTTCATTGGCCTCTTCGACAATTTCCTGTAACTCCCCGGTTGATGGCCTGGATGGAGATAACGGGCTGGTGTCATCAACGCCTGGGACAATTTCGCGGATAGTTTCAATATCGGTATCTTCATCCGAGATCGGCGCATCCGGGGGGTTCATGGCTTGCCAGTCATCGATGTCATTGAGCAAGTCAGCAATCATGGCCGCAATGGCGGCAACGTTTGAATTCAACTGATCAAACTGATCATCGTAGGCAAGGTTCTCTAACAGATCCTCCCAGGCTGGATGGTCAAACACCGCATTTGCAATATCGGTTTCCGTCAGGGGTGTCGGCCCGGGATTATCAATTTCATTGATGATCGTGTTGGAAATATTCTGCGTGATGTCCGTACCATCCCAGATGGACAAGTCTGTTGAATCCACCGACAAAATCTGAAAACGAGAAGTCGGCAGAGAACCGCAGTCATCACGCCAGTCTATTCTGGTGTCATTGATATAACACTGGTGTTCCCCATCATAGATATAACTGGCCTGTTCAGAGGTCAGCGGACCGTTACAGTTTGCAATGATGAATTCCAGGGCATGCCCTATCGATGGATGCACATTGACGCCCGATGCACCGCCCGTACAACCTGATGGACCCGACCAGGAGCCCACATAAACAATACGGACTTCACCATCCGCAGCCGGGAACGTTGGTTCCCAAGTGGCGGGATCAGTCGGCAAGACTTCATCGTTGACGTCATCGATGAACAGCCCTACCCCAACCATGGCCGCCTGGAGTGCCAGCCCTGCAGGGGTAAACATCCGCGCTTTGGCCACCGTCCCCAAAGCAGCTTTCGGCACCTTAACCGCCCGGTTGATCGTGAAGGTCTGGGAGCCATCGCGTACCCGGTGCTGAATCATGTACCACACCCCGTCAGAATGACGGACGGTATCAAGCACCCGGCCGACATCGTAAATGGCCGCAGCCTGGGTAAATGACGCTGAAAACGTCAGGTAGGTAAAAACACAGGTAAGAATAAAAACTTTGGCCCGGTTCATCATCGGCATACCGTCATCTCATAAACGCACAGACCCTTCCAGGACGGAAACCAGGTGTTTTCCTCTGGCGTGAATTCAGCACAAACACCAGACAAAAAATTATGCGCCGGGGAATAGGATTCGATCAGATCACGGTCCTGGATTAACTCATAAGCCCCCAGGCTATGGGTGCAGTAAAGCGCGTACCTGTTTTGAATCAGCCAGCGATCATTGCCGTAGGTGGAATACACAAAATAGAACCCCACCAACAACAAAAGCGATGGTGAAAGTAAAAGGATTCCTGTACTGAGTTGATCTATGAATTTCATCTGGATTTAGGCCATACAAGAAAGATCAGTGAAACAAAGAGCGTTACTGTCCAGACGGTAATGTGATAATCGTGCATCCTCACCACCAATTAATTAGTCGATTACCAATCGACCCGATAATGATCACCGCCGCACAGGCCCCGAACAGCATTCCGACATAGGCCATATCAACAGGCAACAAAGGGGGATAAACATTGTCTTCAAATTCACAGGCCGGGGCCGTGTAGGTGTAATCGGCATTGACGCCATCAATATCGAATACCTGACCACTGTTGAACGTCACTGAATTAATCTGATCACCCAGCCAGAAAGCTTCAGATGCAATATGGTCTTCAACCTGGCTGGTTTCAGAATGGCAGTAACTTTTAAATGCGTATCCCATGGTTCACCTAAAAAAATGGGGGAGTCGAATACCCTCCCCCAAGGACAGTGCTCAGACAAAAAAGCCGTAAACCCATTTGCCCAGTTTGAAAATGCCCGCGATGCCACACATGGGTCAGGCCAGGGACTTCAAGGTGTCG
>CAZKJY010000361.1:0-2521 GCA_964553165.1 uncultured Enterobacteriaceae bacterium | reverse complement strand
GTCGGTGGTTCAAATCCACCCAGACCCACCAATCTTTTCCAGATTGGCCGTTCGAATGACTCCCTCGATATTTAGAACGCACCCCTAATTAACAATAAAGAGAACAGTAAAGAGAACAGTAAAGAGAACAATAAAGAGACCAGCAAAGAGCGGTGAGGTCGATCATTTTTTTAAATCTCCCCCAGACCCAACCAGTTTTGTGCTGCTATTCCCCGCTTGAGTAGTCGGGATTCCATGAGTCAGTTTTTGGATGGGCTTGTATGTATGTAACGAAAAGTCAGGTTGATCCGCGCATCTGTCACTTTCAGCTGTTTGGGGACCTGATGTTGCCAGTAATGCTGAAATGGACCCTGCATGATCAACAGCGTGCCAGACCTCAGCTCAATTCGCTGTCTGGGTTGACTGCCGTCATGCAGGCGATAGTCAAAGAAGCGACTGGCGCCAAGAGAAAGAGAGAAAATAACTGGGTCAGGACCTAGTTCAGGTTCGGCATCGGCATGCCAGCTGACGGAATCCTTGCCATTCCGGTAGAGGTTTGCCAGCACGCTATTAACAGGGGCGTCAAACTGTTGGCTCAGTCTGTTCCTCAGTGTCAGTAAATCTTCGTGCCAGGGCAGAGATTCATAGCGAATACCCGAGTAGCGGTAAGCGACACCAGAATCTCCATACCAGGCCACCAGACGCGGAGATTGAACCCGGCGACCGGCAATCAGCAGGGTTTCCGTTTTCCATGCCAGGTTCTCCAGCAGACGGGAAAAATAAAAGTGCTGTTCATCTTCGCTGATCCAGTCGGGATAACACAGCAGTTCCCCGCGGTTCTTGTTCAGGGATATGACAGGGGAATCCGGGTTGTTAAAAAGATCAGGCATCATTTGCGTAAAGCCATGAAAGGGTTAAGTAGAATAACACAGGCTGATTTATACTGTGGCGATGATCTGTCCCAAATGTCGCTATGAAGCACGAGAGCACGATACTGACATGATGCCGGGTGTTTGCCCTGCCTGCGGGATTGCCTATAGCAAATGGCAGGTGCCCGGTGAAAGCAGAGCAACTGCGGCGGGACTGAATCTGTTACCCAAGGAAAGCATCGCAAAACGCCTGTTTTACTATCTTCTCTTCATGCCCAGCGACCGTCATGAAAGTGCTTTCTGGGGGCATTTAGTCATTTTTATCTGGTTCACTCTCTGGGGCTGGTACTTCATCATTGGCGGTATTGACTGGATTCGCCTCGGTGATTCGTTTCTGCATTACGTGAACCTGCCTTTCCATGAGTATGGGCATATCTTTTTCAGGCCATTTGGTACGGTGTGGATGTTCATGGGTGGCAGTCTGTTTCAGATTCTCGTCCCGTTGGCACCCCTGTGTTATTTCGTGGTCTGGCAGCGTGATAATTTTGCAGCTTCCCTGATGCTCTGGTGGAGCGGACAGAACTGTCTTGATGTCTCACCCTATGTGGCGGACGCGCCGACACGTTTGCTGCCACTGATACCCGGCATTGATGATGCGCACGACTGGTGGAATGTGCTGACTCTGACAGACAGTATGGAGTCTGCAGGCTTGTATGCCCGAATGTTTTTTGCTCTGGGTGTGCTACTGATCATTCTCAGTCAGCTGTGGGGAGCCAGTTTGTTGATGATAGAACTGCGCGGCCGGATCAGTAATCCGCAAGGGTGAGACAGATATGCAACTCGACAAGGTTGTTCCCTTTGGACGTTCGCTGGATGAATACAGGCATTTGTTTGCGCTCAGCCCGGAAGATCTCGACCGGCATATCCTTGGTGTGGCCGATGGGCCTGCCAGTGTGAATGCCGAGCTTCATGCCCTGGATAAAAATTACTGTTCGGTCGATCCGCTTTACAGCTTCAGTGCAGCGGACATCAAGGCCAGGTTCCATCAGGTTGCAGATGATGTTTTCCGGCAGGTGGAGGAAGCACCTGGTAACTGGGTCTGGAGCTACCATCGGAATCTGGATGCTTTGCGCCAAACCCGAATCCAGGTGATGGAAACCTTTACCGCGGATTTTCCGGCTGGCAAACAGGCGGGTCGCTATCTTGCGGGTGAATTGCCACACCTGGAATTCGCAGATAACAGCTTTGACCTGGCGCTCTGTTCACATTTTCTATTTCTGTACTCGGCACATTTATCCTATGAGTTTCACCGGGATTCAGTGCTCGAACTATTAAGAGTTGCCCGTGAAATCAGAATTTTTCCCTTGCTGACACTGACGCTTGACATGTCATCTTACCTCAAACCCCTGATCGAGGAGCTTAGCGCTGCGTCCTGGCAGGTAAGCATTGAAGTCGTGCCCTATGAATTTCAAAAGGGTGGAAATCAGATGCTTAAAATAGGTAAATTAGCCGGATAAAAACTGAGTCAGCATAAACCATGAAAAAAATAATCCGATGGGTCCCATTCCTGTTGCTATGGCAGGCCGGACAGGCAGGTTCACAGGAAGCAAGTGCTGTGGATCAGGCTTTTGAAAACTTCTGGCTGGCAGAAACGGCCGAACAGCAGGAAAGCA
>CAZKJY010000360.1:0-2521 GCA_964553165.1 uncultured Enterobacteriaceae bacterium | reverse complement strand
GATGGCGGGCATGCCGGAATTGCAGGAGCCTTTTCCGGCCTGTCACCAGACGGTCGCAGAATTAACGACATAACCATGAGTTATTACGATCCATTTCAAACTGAGACACTGCCAGGGTCAACCATCAGTTCCATTGACACACTCTGGCCAGAGACCAGACATGAATTTCCCTGCTTCCCTGACGTTTCAGCGCCCTGCAGAGGGCTCTGACACTGGCTGTGCTGGTCACGACATCATCGATGATCGCGACCCGCTCGGGCAGTTGCATTGCTTTATCCCTGCAGGCAAAGGCACTGCGGAGATTTTGCTGTCGCTGTTGACGTCTGAGCCCCTCCTGTCTGGCAGTATCGCGCAGGCGGATAAGATCATGACGGTTTATCGGAATCTGCAGATCACGGCTCACAATCCGGGCGATCTCCAGCGCCTGGTTAAAGCCACGCTGGCGCAGACGCTTTGGATGCAGCGGCATGGGAATCAGCAGCTCAGGCAGAGGCCGGAAAGCATAGAAATCTTTGACACGTGCAAGCAGCAATCTGCTCAGAACCCTGCCGTTGGCCAGGCGGGCCTGATATTTAAAGGCGCTGATAAGCCTGCTGGCAGGTTCATGGTAGGCCAGTGCAGAAACCACAAATGAAAAGGGGGGTGGCTTGCTGAGGCAAGTCCCGCAGACCCTTGCCGGGTAGCTGCCGGTGTAAAGGGGAAGCCCGCAGCTGGGACAGGGGCAGCTCACCCGTGGCAATTGCTGTTCACAGGGGAGACAAAGGTCAAACCGCCGCTCACTGGGTCTGTCGCAGACGATGCAGATACCGGGAAAAAGCAGATACTGGACAAAATATAACCAGTTGTTAACCTTTGCCATCCATTTGGTTGACATGTAAAATTCCTCCCTGATTCAGGGTAGAACGAATGCCTGACTTTTCAATTCCTCACAGGACCCTCATATGAGCCGAATTCGCCACGACTGGAGCGCTGAAGAGATTCAGGCCCTGTTTGACCTGCCTTTCAATGAATTACTGTTTCGGGCGCAATCAGTGCATCGACAGTATTTTGATCCTAACGAGGTTCAGGTCAGCACTTTGCTTTCCATCAAGACCGGTGCCTGCCCGGAAGACTGTAAATACTGCTCCCAGAGTGGTCACTACAATACTGAGCTGGAAAAGGAAAAGCTGATGGAAGTTCAGCGCGTGCTGGATGAAGCGAGAAAAGCGAAACAGAATGGTGCTTCGCGTTTTTGCATGGGAGCTGCCTGGAAGCATCCTTCCAACAAGGATTTCCCTCAGGTGCTGGCCATGGTTGAAGGCGTAAAAAAACTGGGGCTGGAAACCTGCATGACCCTGGGCGCCTTAAGTAGTGAACAGACCCAGGCTCTCGCGGAAGCGGGACTGGACTACTACAACCACAACATTGATACCTCCAGGGAATACTACGCGAAGATCATCAGCACCCGAAAATTTGATGAGCGGCTGGATACCCTGTCCAGAGTGCGTGAAGCTGGCATTAAAGTCTGTTGTGGTGGCATCGTGGGCATGGGAGAGAGTGCCGGTGACCGAATTGCCTTTTTACGCGAGCTGGCAAATTTACCGCAACATCCCGAGTCCGTCCCGATTAACAACCTCGTCAAGATCAAGGGAACGCCGCTGGAAAATGCGGATGATATAGAGCCTTTTGATTTCGTTCGCATGATTGCAGTCGCCCGGATTCTGATGCCGGCTTCCCATGTGCGTTTGTCAGCAGGGAGAGAAGGCATGAATGAGCAGTTACAGGCGCTGTGCTTTTTTGCAGGGGCCAACTCAATTTTCTACGGTGAAAAACTGCTGACCACATCGAACCCACTGGAAAACGAGGACATGGCCCTGTTTGCCAAACTGGGCATCCGTCCGGAAGAACGGCAGGCGCATGAGCATGAGCTGCCCCTGGAAAACCCGGCTGCCGGTGTTCAGGCTTTCTATGACGCCATGCCTCAGTGAAACCTTTTGCACAACAGTTACAGCGGGCTCTGGCTGACAGGCAGGCGCAGGATCTCTATCGCATCCGGCGGACGCTGAACAGTCCACAGTCCACGCAAATTGAACTGGACGGCAAACGCTTACTTAATTTCTGCAGTAATGACTATCTTGGACTGGCCAATCACCCTGATCTCATCAGGGCCTGTAAAGAGGGACTGGATAAATACGGTGTTGGCAGCGGGGCATCGCATCTGATTGTTGGGCACACCCAGCCACATCATGCGCTGGAGGAAGAGCTGGCAGCTTTCACCGGTCGCTCAAGAGCGCTGCTGTTTTCTTCGGGTTATATGGCCAATGTCGGGACCCTGGGTTCCCTGCTGGGCAGGCAGGACAGGGTCTTTGAAGACCGGCTGAACCATGCCTCTCTGCTTGATGGTGGCATGCACAGCGGCGCCCGCTTCAAGCGTTTTCCCCATCTGGATGTGACAGCACTGGCGGCCATGTTGCCAGTTGGTCAGGATGCGCATCAGACTTTTATCGTCAGTGATGGCGTTTTCAGTATGGACGGCGACTGT
>CAZKJY010000359.1:0-2523 GCA_964553165.1 uncultured Enterobacteriaceae bacterium | reverse complement strand
GCATTCTTTCCGAATGAATGCGTCAGGAACGCCTTCTGGTTGTTGATGAATTCACCCTGGAAGACCATAAAACCAAGGGTCTGGTCAAAAAACTTTCCGAATTTGACCTCAAGGATGTACTGATCATCAGTGATGAAGTGGATAAAAACCTGTATCTGGCCTCACGTAATTTGTACAAAGTGGATGTCCGTGACGCAGCGGCCGTTGATCCTGTCAGTCTGATTGGCTTTGACAAGGTGCTCATGACAGTACCGGCCTTGAAAAAAGTAGAGGGGATGCTGGCATGAACCAGGAAAGATTATTACAGATTATTCGCGGACCGCACATCTCCGAAAAAGCCTCGATTATTGCAGAAGACAACAATCAGGTGACTTTCAAGGTCGCGCTGGACGCCACCAAACCTGAAATCAAGGCAGCTGTTGAAAGCCTCTTTGATGTACAGGTGAAAGATGTGCAGGTCATGAAAGTTAAAGGCAAAACCAAACGTACCGTGCGCGGCAAAATTCGTCGCCGGTCGGACTGGAAAAAAGCCTATGTACGCCTGGAGCAGGGTCAGGAAATTGACTTTGCCGATCTGGGTTAGTGGTGCAGAGAGGGTAGGAGAAAAGTATGCCAGTTGTAAAAAGTAAACCTACTTCAGCAGGCCGCCGCTTTGTCGTGAAGGTCGTTAATCCTGAGCTTCACAAAGGTCAGCCTTACGCGCCGCTGCTTGAGAAAAAGACAAAAAATGGTGGTCGTAACAATCTCGGCCGTATTACGCGTCGTCATGCCGGTGGTGGTCATAAACAGAAATACCGCATCATCGATTTTAAACGTGACAAGGACAATATCCCGGCAGTGGTTGAACGTCTGGAATATGACCCGAATCGCAGCGCAAACATTGCCCTGCTGAAATATGCTGATGGTGAAAGACGCTACATCATTGCGCCAGCCAAAGTTTCTGCAGGTGACAAACTGGTTTCCGGTACTGCGGTGCCGATGAAACCGGGCAACTGTTTGCCGTTGAATAACATTCCGGTGGGCAGCACAGTCCATTGCGTGGAAATGAAACCAGGGCGAGGTGCCCAGCTGGCTCGTAGTGCTGGTGCTGCTGTGCAGCTGGTTGCTCGCGAAGGACGTTACGCTACCTTGCGTCTGCGTTCCGGTGAAATGCGTAAAGTACTGGCGGATTGCCGTGCAACACTGGGTCAGGTCAGTAACAGCGAGCACAGTCTGCGTTCACTGGGTAAAGCCGGTGCCAAACGCTGGCGTGGTGTGCGTCCGACCGTTCGTGGTGTGGCCATGAATCCGGTGGATCATCCACATGGTGGTGGTGAAGGTCGTACTTCAGGTGGCCGTCATCCGGTTTCACCCTGGGGGACGCCGACCAAGGGTTATAAAACCCGAACCAATAAGCGTACTGATGGCATGATCATCCGCCGTCGTAACTCGAGCCGCTAAGAGAGAATTGAAGAGACAGGAGCTTATACAGTGCCAAGATCCCTAAAAAAAGGCCCGTTTATTGATCTGCATTTGCTGAAAAAAGTGCAGGTGGCCGCTGAGAACAATGATCGCAAACCGATTAAAACGTGGTCCAGACGTTCCATGGTAAGCCCGGAGATGCTGGGGTTGACGATTGCGGTGCATAACGGACGTCAGCACGTGCCGATCCTGATTTCAGAAGACATGGTAGGCCATAAGTTAGGCGAGTTTGTTGGAACCCGTACCTATCGTGGTCATGCAGCTGATAAAAAAGCGCGATAGGTTTTAGTAGCTTCAGGTATTTGAGGTTAGAAAAAGATGGAAGTGACAGCGAAACTCAGAGGTGCAAACCTAAGCGCACAGAAAGCACGACTGGTTGCTGACCAGATTCGTGGCCTGGGTGTGGAACAGGCGCTGGAAATACTGACCTTCAGCCCGAAAAAGGGCGCGGACGTGATCAAGAAAGTCCTTAATTCGGCGATTGCGAATGCCGAACATAATGAAGGTCTGGATATTGACGAGCTTAAAGTCAGCACCATCTTTGTTGATGAAGGCACCACTCTGAAGCGCATCCGTCCGCGTTCCAAAGGCCGTGCTGACCGAATTTTGAAACGTTACTGTCATATCACTGTGAAAGTGGCTGACGCGAGCTAATTGGAGAGAAGGGGTAAACATGGGGCAAAAAGTACACCCAACAGGCATAAGACTCGGTATTGTTAAAAAACATACTTCAGTCTGGTATGCCAGTGGCGAAGAGTATGCAGCGCATTTGCTGCAGGACATGGAAGTTCGCGACATTGTTAAGAAAAAGCTGGCAGCTGCCTCTGTTTCTCGTGTCGAAATCGAAAGGCCGGCGCAAACTGCTCGCTTGACCATTTACACTGCCCGCCCCGGTATCGTGATTGGTAAAAAAGGTGAAGATGTAGAAAAACTGCGCAATGAATTGTCCGTAAAAATGGGCGTGCCGGTGCATATCAACATTGAAGAGATACGTAAACCTGATCTGGATGCGCAACTGGTTGCTGACAGTATCGCCCAGCAGCTTGAGCGTCGTGTGATGTT
>CAZKJY010000358.1:0-2523 GCA_964553165.1 uncultured Enterobacteriaceae bacterium | reverse complement strand
AATCTATCCGTAAAAGTGAATTGAAAAATGATATCGGTAAGGCTGGGGCTGAAACTTTGGCTATTATACTCTATCGTGGACCGGTATCGCGTTTTGAAATTGATCGGGTAAGGGGAGTGAATTCTTCTTTTATATTACGTAATTTAATGGTGCGGGGATTGATAGAGCGAAATTATGATAAGCAGGCTGGTAATTATAAGTTTGCAGCCACACCGGCTTTGTTGGCAAATCTTGGAGCTACCAACAAAACTGAATTGCCTGATTTTGTGAACTCGGATCTGAAATTTAATCGAGCAGCGCGTGTGGTTAGTGCCTGGCAGAATGACAGGAGATTTCAAAATAAAGATGGCAAACCAAAATCTTTGGAACTTGAAGGAAAAGGCTCATTTGCTGAACTGGCTAAAGATTACAGCGGGGACATCCCCATTGCAGCAATGCTGAAAATTCTCAGAAGCGCTGGCTGTGTTGAAGAGGACAGTGGCCAATGGCGATTGGTGTCCACGTCGTACATTTCGAATAAAGATCCACTGGAAAAACTCCAAATTCTAGGAGTCGATACCTTTGAGCTGCTGGCAACCATTGATCACAACCTGACGGCTGCTGACGACGAGCTCCGATTTCAGCGTAAAGTCTCAAATTTTCGAGTGGATTCCCGGCATATTCCGGAATTCAGAGCTGTTTGCTCGCGTAAAACACAAAAATTACTGGAAGAACTGGATACCTGGTTAAGTGCCCATGAGGTTGAAAAAAACTCCGCTCCTGCTGAGGGATGTTATGTCGCCTTGGGTGCCTATTATTACGAAGATTTAAATGTGGAGAGAAAAAATGAACTCTAGAAATGTTATTTACACAGGGCTGGTCTTGTTAATTACTGCCTGTGGCGGAGGTGGAGGTGGCACTATTTCGAATCCTATTGCCGGTATCACAGGAACGGGGATTTCAGGTGGCGGGACCTTAACGCCCATTAAGACGGTTGGCACCATTACCGGTTTTGGCAGTATCTTTGTTAATGGGATCGAATTTGAAACCGATACGGCATCGGTAACACTGGATGATAATCCTGGTGTACAGGGAGACCTGAAACTGGGCATGGTTGTCAAAATTACTGGTCAGATCGATGACAGCGGACTAGCTGGCCAGGCTTCTGTGGTAAGTTTCGATGATGAAGTACAGGGCCCGGTATCCGCTATTGTTGTGCTGGGTGATCCCAATAAAAAACAAATCACGATTCTCAATAAAACAATTATTGTTGATCAGGTCAGCACGGTCTTTGATGGCACCACGTTTGCCAACCTGGTTATTGGAGATCTTCTTGAAATCAGTGGCTATCATGATGCGAGCAATAACCTGATCGCGACTCGCGTTGAGCGAAAAGAGCTATTTGTCAGCAATTCGAGTGAAATTGAAATAAAAGGCGTGGTTAGCAACCTCACAGCCAGTACCTTTTCACTCGATGCATTTACTATCAATTTTGGTTCAGCAAATCTCAGCGATGTGCCTGGTGGTTTGCTGACGGCAGGTATGGCTGTTGAAGTAAAAGGAACCCTGAGCGGAAACACAATCAATGCCAGTGAAGTGGATCAGGAAGATGATTTCTTCGGTGAAGACGAGTCCAAAATCAGCATGGAAGGTCTGATTACAGATTTCACAGGTATCGATAGCTTTTATATCAATGGCCAGCAGGTCAATGCTTCATCAGCGACACTGTTTCCAGCTACGCTGACGCTGGCTAATAGCATAAGCATTGAAGCCGAAGGGCCGATAGTCAACGGAATATTGATGGCAACCAAAGTAGAAGCAAGATCCGGAGATATTGAACTTGCCGGCAATATCAGTAGTCTGAATCCGACTTTGGGAAGTATAACCCTGCAGTTTGCAACCGGAACACTTGATCTGGTGACCAATACCAGTACCAGAATGAAAGATGATACAGGCAGCGTTGAGATTCTGACTTTCAGTGGACTGAATGCAGGAGATTACCTGGAGGCCAAGCTGTTTGATGATGGCAATGACCTGGTTGCTCTGGAAATCAAACGCGATGACGATGACAAGGATATTGTGCAGGGTCCAGTTGAATCCCTGTCAGAGCAACTGCTTTCAGTGACGCTTTTCGGTTTGACTTTCAGTGTGGATGGCGCTGTATACCAAAACCAGAATGATCAGCTTATCTCGGCATCACAGTTCTTCAGTGCCGTATCTCCTGGAACGATCATCAAGTTGACTGATGAAAACTCTGATGGGACAGCGGAAGAAGTTGAGCTGGAGTAAGAGCCACATTCTAAATGTCGGCACAAAAATAAAGCCCCGCATTTGCGGGGCTTTTTTGTTTTGGGGAGAGGAGCTACTTCGCTCGCTTCTTCGGCGTTGAAACCAAATTTTGTCGGATCACATACGGCTTATGTATGCCCACCTCCAAAATTTGATTTCGCCTTGAATAAGCTTTGCTCGTGACGCTCCCTGATGCTTTAAGAGCTACTGCGCTCATATTCTCTTCGTTAAAGTGAATTTTTATCGGATCACTTA
>CAZKJY010000357.1:0-2523 GCA_964553165.1 uncultured Enterobacteriaceae bacterium | reverse complement strand
CACATTAACCCGAAAAGACCTCCTGTCACTGGAAGACTACGCCAGCAAACGTCAGGAATTCAAAGCCCGCGTGATCGCCCATAAAAAACCTCGCCAGGTCAGCCTGACGGAACATGCCCGGCTGTATTTTGAGGACGAACTGACCATTCGCTACCAGATTCAGGAAATGCTGCGCATTGAAAAGGTCTTTGAAGCTGCAGGCATACAGGATGAGCTGGATGCCTATAATCCGCTGATCCCTGATGGCAGCAATCTCAAGGCAACTTTCATGCTTGAATTTGACAATGTGGATACCCGCAAAGCAGAACTTGCCAGACTGATCGGCGTTGAAGATATGGTGTGGATGCAGGTCGAAGGGTTCGACAAGGTTTATGCCATTGCCGATGAAGATCTGGACCGCGAAAATGCGGAAAAAACTTCGAGCGTTCACTTCGTACGTTTTGAATTTACTCCGGAAATGGTGGCTGCTTTTAAACAGAAACGGCAAGTATTGATTGGCTGTGATCACCTCAACCTGCCGGTTAAGGGTGTGAAACTCAGTGCGGAAACCCTTGCTTCACTGTGTGAAGATTTCGCTTAGCCAACAGCCTTTTCCAGGCTGTGATACTGACTGGAAAAAAATACCAGCGGCGCTTCATCTTCCCTGTGGCAACAGTTCAGCACCTTGGCGACCAGCAAGGTATGATCCTCTACTGTAATAAATTTATCGATTCGGCAGTCGAAATACGCGAGCGCTTCGTAGAGCTTTGGCATACCACCGACATTTTCGAACCGGGGGCTCAGGCCCGGCACCGGATTGCCCGCAAAATGTCTGGACAGATCTCTGGCCGCAGCCGGTAACACATTAATTGCAAAGCCTCCTGTTTCCTTGATGGCACTGAGCGTGCGTCCATTCATGACTGATACCAGCACAGTCGGAGGTGCAAGGCTAACCGTCATAAAACTGTTTGCTGTCATGCCTATGATTTCACCAGCCGGATCACGTGATGTAATCACCGTGACCCCGGTTGTAAAGCGTGCCGCCGCATGGCGAAATCCAAGCGCATCAGCCTGTTTTAATTCGGCATTTCCCATCGTTATTTCCTGTTTGTCCCTGTTCAGGCATAGCGTGAAATCCAGTGACGGATTCGCGCCGGTGAACACAAATTTTCCCACTGACGTTCCGGCCAGTTAAAATTTTCAGTGAACTCGTTACACAACTCGACATTCTGGCTCATCGCTCCCAGCAGCATCTGAAATTCCTCTGACGGTGGTTTCATCATCAGGTTGGTCCAGCGGGCAGCAGCAAGACAGCGGTCATTACGTGCCATATCGACCCGCTCGATGAAACGCTGGTCCAGCAGGGGCGCATCAAGAATTTCTTCAGCAAGCCTGAATGCCGAATACGAAGCTATGTTGGCTCCCTGACCGTTAACCGGATCCACCGTGACATGCACATCACCCAGCGCCAGGGCATATTTACCATTACCCAGATCAACGGAAGTTTTACGCACCGTCGGCACCACGCCACCCTGCAGGACATCAAGCGGCTGGTTTAAGTCGAACTTTTGGGTATCAACCCGCTCATAAACGCCCGGATGATATTTTTCCAGCGCATCGAGAATTGTCTGTCTGAATACTGATGGGTCATCTTCATAACGGGTGGTGACTGTTGCTTCCAGATCACTGCCGGGAACATTCTCAAACAGTAACGCTGTCTGCATGCCATCAAAGGTAAGCGTGGGAATGACCAGCAATTCTCCGATACCAGGCGAGATGGAAAGCGTCACATTCTTCGGTTCCGGGTGCCTGATTCCGTTATACAGGCCAACGCAGAGTCGTCGCTGTGGCTGCCTGAATGGAGATTCCTGTGCATCATGCTCAAACATGGCCCCCAAAGGACCTTTACCGACAGCCACCACCAGCAGATCAAAGCGATCAATCAGGGGCTGGATATCGTCTTCCCCGATTGTGCGATATTCGATCGAACCACCCCGATCCGTAAAATCATTCATCAGTGTCGGCAGGTATATCCGGTAATCAACTGCCCGGGAAGGCTTCTTAAAATAACCCGGGAAATGCAAAGGCTCGGGAATATTCAGCCAGTGGTCATGGTAATGGTAGTAATGTTCAGCGTCCTGCCAGTGGTTGATACCAAGCTGCTCTTCACGCTCAATCGTACAGTTATGGTGAGCCACCGTATTAAGCAATCTGGCGTTACGATAGTCTCCCGGTTCGCGATCGGTAATGATCGTGGCATCAAGCCCTTTCTGCTGCAGATAAAGCGCCAGATGCAAGCCGGCAATACCGGCGCCGATGATTCCAATGTCATGCATTTTCGCTCACTCCCAACTGATTGAGGCTCAGATTATTGTATCTTCATTTAAATGTTAATAGCATAAAATGGATATCATTTATTCTAATCTGGAATCAATATGGACCGCATCGACTGTCTGGAAACCTTTGCACATGTCTTTGAAAGTGGCAGCTTT
Source organism: uncultured Enterobacteriaceae bacterium (assembly GCA_964553165.1). GTDB lineage: Bacteria > Pseudomonadota > Gammaproteobacteria > Pseudomonadales > Pseudohongiellaceae > UBA5109. Next base: position 52 of record CAZKJY010000357.1, on the reverse strand, counting down.
TCAGCGGCTGCGCGCCGGCAGGGAACCACCCAGCCAACCATCAGCAAACGTA
>CAZKJY010000356.1:0-2525 GCA_964553165.1 uncultured Enterobacteriaceae bacterium | reverse complement strand
CAGGTCCTTATCACAGCATTCACAGTTGGGACGAAGTTCAAGCATGCAGAATCTCTATCAGCCAGATCATTTTCCGTCAGTGATGCAATTCGGCGTCTGAATTGTCTATTTAAGGTAACTGCAACAGTAGTCGGTGATTTTGCTTACCTTCAATTGAAAACTGGCGTTTGCTGGCACCTCAAAACTTTCCCCGCCACTGATGGACTGCCAGTCTTTACCGGGTAACAGAACGTCCAGCTCGCCAGATAGGATTTCCATGTTTTCGGCTTCACTGGTGCCAAATTCATAGTCACCGGGAAGCATGATGCCCAGCGTTTTTCGGGTGCCATCACTGAAATGTACAGTCCGGCTGGTCACCTTTCCGTCAAAATAGATATTGGCTTCTTTGGTAACCGAAACATTTTCAAACATGGACATAGGATACTCCTGAAATATTTATAATCTGGGATATAAACAATGCTAAAAGTTTAGTCAAAACGTATAGATTGAGATGCCTTAAAAGTCTGCCATTATTGCGTAAGATTATTACTGTTTATTCTGTCCACAACCGGTGCCCATAAACAGACAGCCATTCCTTCAGGTTGTTGTAGTCCGGGCAGAGCCGTTTCACGACTTTCCAGAACGCGTCCGAGTGGTTCATGTGCACCAGGTGACTGGTTTCGTGGGCGATGAGGTAATCAATGACTGGCTTCGGGGCCATCATGGTGAGCCAGTTATACTGAATGGTGCCGTCATGCTGGCAATGGCCCCATTTCGATTTGGTCTTGCGGAATTTCACCCGTTTCAGTTTGCGTTCGACGCCGAGTCGGCGGGCATACTTGATGGTCTGGGTGGTCATGTATTCGCTGGCCTGCTCCTTCAGCCATTTGTTAAATAACTTCTCCAGCGTCTCCGTGTAATCGTCGTAGGCATAGATCACCAGCAGGCGTTCGCTGATTTCAACGTGGGGTTTGTGATCGGTCAGGACGACCTTGATGCGACGGGGTTTGCCAAAGAAGGTAATGTCATAGCCATGCGCGATCACCAGGCGCTGGGTAAGCTGCACCTTCTGTTCGGCAATGTGTTTCTGGATCCATTTTTTCTTCTGACGCACAAAGTCGTAAATTTCCACTTTGTGCATATATTTGGGAGCTTTTGCTTCAACTTTCCCACTTTTAACAATTATGCTAAGAGTTTTTCGGTTTGAGCGTGTAATATCGAGTTTAAAAGGGAAAGTGGGATAACTTTCCAGGTTAGCCTGCTTCATTCTTCTAAATGTGGGAGATATTTACCAGTAACTCGTCAAAATACTGATGGCAGCCCTTAAGCGGCCATCAGCTTCCTCGCCTGCATGATCTGGCCGACGCCATTGAGCAGAGCATTGACGGATGATGTCACGATATCCTCGTTGATGGCAATCCCGGTGTAGCGGTCATTTTCATACTTTAATTGTATGTAAGTAACCGCTTCGGCGCTTGAGTCCTGCCCAAGCGTATGTTCGCCGTATTCCAGAATCTGGAAGTCAATATCCAGCGTGTTCTGCAGGGCGCTGCTGAACGCCGCCAGCATGCCCGCGCCTTTGCCCTCAACATGGAAATTCTGCCCGTCCACCTCAATGCTGCCGGAAACACGTTCCTGGCCCTCGCCTTTCTCGATCGAAAAGCTTTTCAGGGTCAGCGGCGAAGGCAGTTTGAGGTAGGTCTGTTCAAACAGGGCATAGATCTGTTCGGGCGCAATTTCCTGACCGCTGTCCTCGGCAGCTTTCTGCACCACGCGGCTGAATTCGATCTGTAACCAGCGCGGCAGCTGGAAGCCGTACTTGCTATCCAGCACATAGGCGACACCGCCCTTGCCAGACTGGCTGTTGACCCGGATCACGTCCTGATAGGTGCGACCAACGTCCCGCGGGTCGATGGGCAGGTAGGCAATTTCCCAGGGCTCACCCTCTTTATAGAGGTTAAGACATTTTTTGATGGCGTCCTGATGCGAGCCTGAAAAGGCGGTAAAGACGAGCGAGCCGGCATAGGGCTGCCTCGGATGCACATCAATCTGGGTGCATTCGCGCACCACGGTGCAGATGCGGTCCATGTCGCTGAAATCCAGCAGAGGGTCGATGCCCTGGCTGTACATGTTCATGCCCATGGTGACGACATCCAGGTTTCCGGTACGTTCCCCATTGCCCAGCAGAGTGCCTTCCACCCGCTCGGCGCCAGCCATCATGCCCAGCTCGGACGCGGCAACACCGCAGCCGCGGTCATTGTGGGTGTGCAGGCTGATGATTACTGAATCGCGTTTGTTGACGTGACGGCAGAACCATTCAATCTGGTCGGCATAGACATTGGGAGTAGACATTTCCACCGTAGCTGGCAGGTTCAGAATCACCTTACGCTCGGGTGTCGGTTGCCAGACTTCCGTGACGGCGTCACAGACTTCAACGGCAAAGTCGAGTTCCGTACCGGTGAAGCTTTCCGGCGAGTACTGGAAATAGAAGTCGCTTTTGGGGTTGGCTTTGGCCAGACGCAATACATCCTGCGCGCCCTTGATGG
>CAZKJY010000355.1:0-2530 GCA_964553165.1 uncultured Enterobacteriaceae bacterium | reverse complement strand
CTTGAAGTGCTGGATGCACGCCTGCCCGTGTCCAGTGCAAACCCCCTGCTCGATCAGTTAATCGGTGACCTGCCACGCCTGAAAATTCTAAACAAGGCTGACCTGGCAGATCCGAAGGTTACCGCGCTATGGCTGGATTACTTTCGGGCCAATGGTTTTGCTGTCCTAACACATGCCAAGGATGAACCCCTGAGCGCCCGGCAAATTATGCAGGCTCTTGCGCAGAAACCCGAAGCCAGACCTGAGCAGCCTGTCCGTTTCATGATTGTTGGCATCCCCAACGCTGGCAAATCAACTCTGATCAACACCCTGGTGAAACGAAAAGTTGCCCGGGTGGGCAATGAGCCTGCCATCACCAAGGCACCACAGGAACTGACACTGGAAGAAGGGATCAAGTTGATTGATACGCCCGGCGTGTTATGGCCCAAAATTGAAGATCAGGATGCAGCCTATCGTTTGGCCGCTACCGGCGCCATCCGCAACACCGCTATCGAGTTTGAGGATATCGCACAGTACGCCCTGACTTTTCTGCGCGACAATTACCCCAAGCAATTACAGCAACGCTATTCCCTGTCCGCGCTCGCTGACAGCAGTTCCCTCCTCCTGGAGCAGATTGCCCGGGCAAGGGGTGCTTTGCGCAGGGGGGGCGTGGATTACCATAAGGCCAGTGAAATCGTTTTGAATGATTTACGCAGTGGGGCCTTCGGACCGCTATCGCTGGAGACGCCACCCCTGACCTTTGCGCAGGAAATAAGCTAGAATGCCCCCTTCATGAACGCAGGAAACAATGCAAGCCCATGCTGAACCCGGAAATTACAGACAACCCGTTTTTACAGTTACGCAGTCATTTTCTAGATACACTCAATATCCGCATAGAAGAATACGAACATCGTGTCACCGGCGCCAAACACTATCATCTGGCCAGTGACAATCCCGAGAATGTTTTTACCGTTGCCTTCCGCACAGTGCCGATGGATTCAACCGGGGTTGCCCATATTCTTGAACATACTGCCCTGTGTGGCAGTCAGAAATTTCCTATCCGAGATCCCTTTTTCATGATGATCCGGCGTTCAATGAACACTTTCATGAATGCCATGACCAGCAGTGACTGGACAGCCTACCCTTTTGCCAGCCAGAACCTGAAGGATTTTAACAATCTGCTGGAAGTTTATCTGGATGCAGTGTTCTTCTCCCTGCTGGACCCGCTGGATTTCGCCCAGGAAGGGCATCGTCTTGAATTCAGCCAGGCCGATAATCCGGATTCCGAGCTTGTCTACAAAGGCGTCGTTTACAATGAAATGAAAGGGGCCATGAGTTCCATTAACTCCCTTCTCTGGCAGCATCTGTGTACCCATCTTTTCCCCACCTCGACCTATCACTACAACAGTGGCGGCGATCCGGCAGTCATCCCCCAGCTCAGTTACGAGGGCCTGCTGCAGTTTTACAGGACGCATTATCACCCCAGCAATGCCATCTTCATGACCTTTGGCAATATCCCGGCAGCAGATCACCAGGAAAAATTTGAAGCCCTGGCGCTCAACAGATTCCAACGACTGGATGTGAATATTTCCGTTGGTGATGAGCAGCGCTATCAGGCGCCCATCAGGGTACAGGAGTCCTATCCGCTCGATGATGAGAGCACAGAGGACAAGACCCATGTCGTGATGGCCTGGTTGCTGGGAAAGAATACTGATCTGACAGAACTGTACAAAGCCCAGTTACTGACCAGTGTGTTACTGGATAACAGCGCCTCTCCGCTGATGCAGGTGCTGGAAACCAGTGATCTGGGCAGCAATCCGTCGCCCTTATGCGGACTTGAAGATTCTCACCGGGAGATGAGTCTGGTTTGCGGACTTGAAGGCTGCCATGCCGACAACACGGAAGCGATAGAAAGGCTGATACTGAACAGCCTGGAGCAGATTGCTGATAAGGGAATTGATCAGGACAAGGTGGAAGCGGCACTGCATTCCCTGGAACTGCACCAGCGAGAGATTACGGGTGACAGCTATCCCTACGGCCTGCAACTAATATTGTCAGCACTCTCCTCCGCCACCCATCGTGGGGACCCTATCGAACTGCTCGATATTGATCCGGTACTGCAACAGCTTAAGCAGGATATTAAAGATCCGCAGTATATCCCGGAACTTATTCGCCGCTACCTGCTGGAAAATCCCCACCGGGTTACTCTGACAGTCGTGCCTGATCGCGAACTGGCTGCCAAAACCACAGCCGATGAAAAAGCCAGACTGAACAGTATCAAGGCCGGCCTCACGCCGGCCCAGCGTGAAGCCATCATCAAACAAAGCCAGGCCCTGCTATTGCGACAGGATCAGGTAGATGATGTCTCGCTGCTGCCCAAAGTCGAACTCAGTGATGTCCCCGCGGACATTAGTTGGCCCCAGGCAAATCGCACGCTTATAAACCAGCATCCGCTGGCTTTTTATGCCCAGGGGACCAACGGTCTCAGTTATCAGGATGTCATTATCAGCTTGCCGAGCCTGTCTGATGAGCTCAGCTCCCTGCTGCCCTA
>CAZKJY010000354.1:0-2537 GCA_964553165.1 uncultured Enterobacteriaceae bacterium | reverse complement strand
CACTCTTTCCCTACACGACGCTCTTGACTGGAGTTCAGACGTGTGCTCTCCTCCAGTCAAGAGCGTCGTGTAGGGAAAGAGTGAAGCAGCGTTCAATTCATTGACCTCTTCCCACAATTCGTTATACACGATAAAGCTGAGCACATACTGGGCGATTTTCCATTCACCATCTATCTTTTCCAGTACACCGGAACCACGAAAATGTCCGTCATTACTGTTACTGATGCTGATTTCGTCAAACCAGGCCACGGTGCCATCCCTGGAAAAGCTGATATTTTTATCCATGGAATAATAACTCCAGCCACCGGCGGCAAAGCCTCTTCTGACATAGTCCGTAAAATCAGGAACCAGCGGCCAGCGTTCCTGCTCATCCGTGCCGATAAAGACAGCATTGTCAGTGAAATGTCCAAGATAACGGTCGACATCAGCCTGTTCTGCTGCATCGTGGAAATCATCCAGTAGCGCAATGATCTGCGCTTCGTCAGCAGCACGCTCCTGGCTCAGGGCCGGCATGGACAGTACTCCCAATGTGAATACCATAACAATAATCTTATCCATCGCTTCTCCTGCTACATTGATACTGAAAGGCTTTCATTCTGACATAAAAAAGCCGGCTAATGCCGGCTTTTTTTCTGCTCTTTCGGTTCTCAGACACTCAGCGTCTTGTCGCCTCGTGAAATCCCGGAAACCCCGGTACGCGCCAGTTCCATGATGGTCGTACCTTCCAGTGCGGCAATAAAGGCATCCAGTTTGTCACTGGTTCCCGCCAGCTGAACGATATACATCGCCGGTGTCACATCCACGATTTCACCGCGGAATATCTCTGCCAGTCGCATCACTTCTGCACGCTGGGCGCCGGTCACTTTCACTTTCACCAGCATCAGTTCACGTTCGACGTGGGAGCCTTCGGTCAGATCAACCAGTTTCACCACATCCACTATCTTGTTCAGATGTTTGACGATCTGCTCAATCTTGCGGTCGTCTCCCACCGTCGTCAGTGTGAGTCGTGACAGGGTCGGATCTTCCGTCGGTGCTACCGTCAGGGAGTTAATATTGTAGTTGCGCTGGGAGAACAGCCCGACGACACGAGACAAGGCACCCGGTTCGTTTTCCATCAGTATGGATACTATACGTCGCATCAGGTTCTCTCCGTTTTGCTAAGAAACATTTCACTCATCGCACCACCACGAATGGCCATCGGATACACGTGCTCACTCTGGTCAACCGCAACGTCGATGAATACCAGTTTGTCCTTCCTGGCAAAGGCTTCCGCCAGCTTGGGTTTCAATTCACTGAGTTTTTCAATGCGTACGCCCTCATGGCCGTAAGCTTCGGCCAGTTTGACGAAATCAGGCAGGGAATCCGCATAGGTACTCTGTGAATGACGCCCACCGTACTGCATGTCCTGCCACTGTTTGACCATGCCCAGAGCTTCGTTATTCAGATTGACGATCTTGATCGGCAAGGCACATTGCTTGCAGGTCGCCATCTCCTGAATACACATCTGGATACTGCCTTCTCCCGTGACACAGGCAACTGTGGCGTCCGGGTAGGCCAGCTGCACCCCCATGGCCGCCGGAAACCCGAAGCCCATGGTGCCGAGGCCACCGGAGTTGATCCAGCGACGCGGCTTGTCAAAATGGTAATGCTGGGCAGCAAACATCTGGTGCTGACCCACATCGGAAGTGATGTAGGCATCACCATTGGTGACCTCATACAGTGCCTGTATTACATGCTGTGGCTTAATGGTCTCACCCTCGGCTTTCACCTCCAGACACTTACGCTCACGCCAGTGTTCGATTCTTTCCCACCACGCAGCCAGCGCTTCTTTGTCCACTTTGGTGGAAGAGGCCCTGATCTGCTCATTCATTTCTTTCAGGACCGCTTTAACCGGCCCCACAATCGGCACATGCGCGGTAACGGTTTTCGAAATCGACGCCGGGTCAATATCGATATGCAGAATGGTCGCATTGGGACAGAACTTGCTGATATCGGAGTTGGTCACCCGGTCATCAAAGCGCGCACCCACGGCGAGAATCACGTCAGACTCGTGCATGCTCATGTTGGCCTCATAGGTGCCGTGCATGCCCAGCATGCCAACAAACTGTTTATCCGTTGCCGGATAGCAACCCAGGCCCATCAGGGTATTGGTCACCGGATAGCCGAGTGCTCTGGCCAGTTTGGTCAACTCTTCGGCACCTTCGCCCTGAATGACACCCCCACCGGCATAGATGATCGGCTTTTTGGCAGACAACAGCACTTCGACCGCTTTCTTGATCTGACCCGCATGGCCTTTTTGCGGGGGCATGTAGGAGCGCATCTTGATCGTTTCCGGATATTCGTAGGGATATTTCTCACTCGGGTCAGTGACATCCTTGGGAATATCGATGACAACCGGACCGGGGCGGCCCGTGGTCGCAATGTAAAAGGCCTTCTTGACGATCATCGGAATATCTTCGGCTTTCTGTGCCATGAAGCTGTGTTTTACGACGGGCCGTGAAACACCGACCATGTCGGTTTCCTGAAAGGCATCAGAG
>CAZKJY010000353.1:0-2543 GCA_964553165.1 uncultured Enterobacteriaceae bacterium | reverse complement strand
AGTGGAGTTTTCCATGTGCAATGGCCCTTCACCGGGAGAACCTGCAATCATCAAAGTTGCAAACTGACCGCTGGAAATTTCCAGGCTCTGGATAATTTCACCGATGGTTTGATTGCTGCTGTTGATAACTTTCTCGTGCTTTTCGGGTTTTTTGCTGGCTTGTATTAAAAGCTGTTGTAGTCGCTTCTTGGCTTTGCCTCGATAATGCATTCTCGCGACGATCTCCTGGCCGGTGTAGCAGCCTTTACTGAAACTGACATGCCCCAGCAGGTCGTAATTGAGCTCCTGCGGTGTATACAGGCCACTGTCGTCCGCCTGCAGGTGATAGAGACCACGCTGTATTTCGAGTTGCTGCCAGCTCGAAAATGGGGCTTCTTCCAGTGTCTGCAGCACAGGGTTGTCCGTTTCAGTTGCCATTTGCGTATCGAACCACAATTCAAATTGCGCCTGCTGGAGGTAATGGATATGCAGAACAAGCCCTTCACGATAGAGTGTCATGCCGTCAGTGAACCGAGCGGCAGGGAATAGCTTTTCGAGTTCAAGCCGGGCTTTTTCCCCCGCCAGGGCGTAGCGTAAAAAGCGGCTTTCACTTATATGAAGTTCAGTCTTGTAAAAAACGCTGTATTTTTTCAGGTGGGGCAGGACTATGTCTGCCATGCCCTGGGTGAGTTCGAGGTAAAAGCAGTCCTGTAATCTCCACAGCGTAAAGCTGGCAATGACACGCCCTTTATTGTCACAGAGACAGCCAGGGCAGGCACCCGGGTCAGACAGGGCTTTAACATCACAGGTTAGCTGACCCTGAAGGAAATTTTCGCTATCCTTGCCGGCGACGCAAATCAGGTCCAGTTGATTCAGATTGGTATAAAAGTTTTGCATGTCTGTGAATTATAAGCCTAGCCCGGAGAGTTAAAAAGCATCAATGGATGAGAGTATTGAATTAAAACGTATGCAATGGCATAGCCGCAGGGGTATGCTGGAACTGGATTTGTTGCTGGTCCCATTTTCCAGGGATAAATTGCCAGGCCTGGATGCAGAACATGTGCGTCTCTACAAAAAGCTGCTGGCGCAGGAAGATCAGGATCTTTTCAGCTGGCTGATTGAAAAGGAATCTGTGGCTGATCCGGACTTGAAGACAATGGTTGCTATGGTTTTGGGTAAAGCTCCATAGTCCAGTTTTTATAGTTGTCAGGCTCAAGGATTGTATCGACCGCCTTTTCAAGCAGATGCGGGTAGTCCAGTGTGTAGTGCAGGCCGCGACTTTCCTTGCGGGAAATGGCTGAATTAATAATCAGTTCGGCTACCAGCGCCAGATTTCTGAGTTCCAGCAGATTGGTATTGATGCGGTAATTACTGTAGTACTCGTGTATTTCGTTTCGCAGTAACTGAATTCGGCGACTGGCACGCTGCAAACGTTTGTCTGTTCGGACGATACCCACATAATCCCACATCAATCGCCGGATCTCATCCCAGTTATGGGAAATCACCACATCTTCATCTGAATCCGTTACCTGGCTTTCATCCCAGTCGGGGATATTGTCAAAAAGGGACACCTGGTCAAATTTCTGGCGGATGTCTTCAGCTGCTGCAAAGGCATAGACAAAGCATTCCAGCAGCGAATTGCTGGCCATACGATTGGCACCATGCAGACCGGTAAAACTGGTTTCTCCGATGGCATACAGATTGGGAACATCACTCTGGCCATTCAGATCGACCAGGATGCCACCACAGGAATAATGTGCTGCAGGCACGACCGGGATCTGTTCCCGGCAGATATCGATGCCGTATTTCAGACATTTCTTATGGATACTGGGAAAGTGCTGCAGAATGAATTCGGGTGACTTATGCGTGATATCCAGATACACACATTCCAGACCGAGACGTTTCATTTCGGCATCTATGGCGCGAGCCACAATGTCCCTGGGAGCAAGTTCAGCCCGTTCGTCGTAATCAGGCATAAAACGATAGCCGTTGGGTAGCCGCAGAATGCCGCCTTCGCCACGCACAGCTTCACTAATAAGAAAGGTTTTTGCCTGGGGATGATAAAGGCAGGTGGGATGAAACTGATTGAATTCCATGTTGGCTGCCCGGCATCCCGCCCTCCAGGCCATGGCGATACCGTCACCACTGGCACCGTCCGGATTGGAGGTATAGAGATAGGCTTTGCTGGCGCCGCCAGTTGCCAGCACCACGAATCGGGCTTTATAGGTGCTGATTTTGCCGCTGCTTTCATCCAGCACATAGGCCCCGATACAACGCTTGTCCTTTTCTCCGAATTTGTCACTGGTCAACAGATCAACCGCCACGGTATTGACCTGCACCGTGATATTTGGATTTTCCAGCACCTTCTGTGACAGGCTTCTGAAAATTGCCTTGCCTGTGGCATCCGCGGCATGGATTACCCGCCGATGACTGTGTCCGCCTTCCTGAGTGAGGTGAAAACCCGCAAAACCGCTGGGTGTATTCTGCTCGCTGCTGCCGTTTTGTGGTGTATCCTGCAAACGGGAGAACTCAACCCCTTGCTGCATGAGCCAGTCTATACATTC
>CAZKJY010000352.1:0-2552 GCA_964553165.1 uncultured Enterobacteriaceae bacterium | reverse complement strand
TTTTCTTTTATAATTCCTTCATATTGCTTGACAAGAAGCCATTGCTGCTGGTGAGGAAATGCCGTAAGGCCCAGCAAGCTGGTTCTAACCAAAGATTAGAAAGGGCTTCATTTGAAGCCCTTTTTTTATGAGTCAAAATGTTTAAAAATGATAGATTTAGCAGGTTATCTAGTGCAGAATCTGCGTCCTTTTTAGTCTGCCAGACGCCCGCGTCAGGCAGGCGGTCAACCCGGAATGATAATCAGGTGAGAGTATGACCGAAACAACAGAGACATCATGGAGTGCCGCTCAATCTGCAGAATTGTATGGAATTGAGCGCTGGGGTAATGATTATTTCGGTGTCTCAAAAGAAGGCAATCTGACGGTTAAAACCCTGAACACGGAAGTCGCACTCATCGATATCATCAATGGGATGCGGGAAAGGGATCTGCAGATGCCAGTTCTCCTGCGAATTGAAAACATTCTGGATGCACAGATAAAACGACTTAATGATGCTTTTGCTTCTGCAATCAAATCAGCCGGTTACAAGTCTCCCTATCGCGGCGTGTATCCAATCAAAGTCAACCAGCAGGCCCAGGTGGTTGAGGAAATTGCGCATTTCGGGGCGCGTTTCAAGCACGGGTTTGAAGTAGGCAGCAAGGCTGAGATGATTGCGGCACTGTCCACGCTGGAAAGTCCGGGCAGTATCATTGTCTGTAACGGCTACAAGGATGAAGAGTTTATTGACCTTGGTCTGCATGCCCTGCGGCTGGGATTCATCTGTTTCTTTGTCATCGAAACGCCCACCGAGCTGCCCATCATCATTGAACGTAGTCGGGCACTCGGCGTTGAACCCATGATTGGTGTGCGCGTCAAAATGACCTCTGCGGTCAGCGGACACTGGAACTCAACCAGTGGTGACCGCTCCGTTTTCGGACTGACGACCACCCAGCTGATACAGGTGGTGGACCGACTGAAGCAGGAAGACATGCTGCACTGCCTGCAGCTGCTGCATTGCCATCTTGGTTCCCAGATTCCCAAAATTCAGGAAATTCGTGGTGGCGTGGTTGAAGCCTGCCGCTATTACATCGACCTGGTCGAGGAAGGCGCCGCCATGACCCATATTGACCTTGGGGGCGGGCTTGCTGTGGATTACAGCGGAGAACAGAGTGGCGAGGAAGAGAGCCGCAATTATTCACTGGAGGAATACTGTGTTGATATTGTTGAAACACTGAAGGAAACCCTCGATCAGCATCAGATCAAACACCCGACCATCGTGACCGAATCGGGTCGTGCCACAGTCGCGTACTCCTCGATACTGCTGTTCAATATTCTTGACATCAATACCTTCGAACCCAGTCATGTGTCTGAGGCAGAAGAGGGGGAGCATCCGCTGATTACCAACCTTCGTGAAACCCTGGAAGTTATGCATCCCAAGCGTTTGCAGGAATGTTTCAATGATGCCCATTATTACCGTGATGAGATTCGTGAACTTTTCCGTCATGGCCAGATAGATTTGCGTTCACGCGCCAAGGCGGAGAATCTGTTTCTGGAAATCCTGCAGAAAATTTATGTGCAACTGGATGGCCTTGAGAGAATTCCACCGGGGCTGGAAGACCTGAAAGTGTCGCTGGCAGATATTTACTACGGTAATTTCAGTCTGTTTCAGTCTCTGCCTGATATCTGGGCCATTGATCAGCTGTTTCCGATTATTCCGGTGCATCGCCTCGATGAAGAACCGACCCGGCCAGCTGTTCTGGCGGATATCACCTGTGATTGTGATGGCAAGATCGACAAGTTCATTGCCGAGTTTGAGCCGGTAAAAACCCTGCTGCTGCATCCTCCAAAAGAAGGCCAGGAATATTATCTGGGGGTGTTTCTGGTCGGCGCCTATCAGGAAACCCTGGGAGATCTGCATAATCTTTTTGGCGATACCAATGTCGTGAGTGTGCGCGTGAATCGTGACAAGAGTTTCGATTTTGTCAAAGAGATACATGGCGATACCATCGCCGATGTATTAAGTTATGTAGAATATCAGCCTCAACAGATGGCGCTGAATTTCAGAAATCTGGCTGAACGGGCAGTGAAGCAAGGTCTGGTCACGGCCCGCGAAAGGCAGCACATTGTTAAAACATTCAATGCCAGTCTGCAGGGTTATACCTATTACGAAAAAGAGGATTAGTCATGGCAAAAGTTCTCATCATCGGAGCAGGGGGTGTCGGTCAGGTTGTGACACACAAATGTGCACAGATTCCTGAAGTCTTCACTGAGATTGTTCTGGCAAGTCGTACCCGTTCCAAGTGTGATGCGATAGCGGCTCAGATTCAAAAGCATTATGGCCGCACTATTGAGACGGCAGAAGTAGATGCTGATTCCGTACCAGCCCTGGTTGCTCTGATCAAAAAAATACAACCGGCACTGCTTATCAATGTGGCCTTGCCCTATCAGGATCTGAGCATCATGGATGCCTGTCTGGAATGTGGGGTGAACTATCTGGATACAGCCAATTATGAGCCACCGGATACCGCCAAATTTGAATACAAATGGCAATGGGCGTATCAGGACAGGTTCAA
>CAZKJY010000351.1:0-2555 GCA_964553165.1 uncultured Enterobacteriaceae bacterium | reverse complement strand
GCGGCCTTCTCGCCATGCAACGACAGCATAATCACATTTATATTTCCACGGTAAGGGGCGCTCAATCCCCGCCACGGCCACGGGCATCGCACTTCCAAACGGAGGGGGCCATCTGTCAACTTTCATGGAGATCACACCACTTTCCGGCACATTAATGACAACCGCAGGCATTGATGCCCCTATATAATAATCACTCCTTTCAGCTTTTAAGGCATCACGGCTCAACCCATATACAGCCAACATCAAGGCCAGGCCGGTGAGCACGCAAATTGCGATATGCTTTCTGTCCGGGACAACCACATACCACCGTGCAGCATCACTTGCGGGGGAAAAGCTGGCCATTGCCAGGGGAAATAAAAAACACAGCATCATGGAGGAGGGGTTTACCACAAGGCGATCGCCATCCGTGATAAAGGCTATCTGCATGGCCAACACCAATACGCCCCATACCACGCTTTGCCTCGACGAGAAGGATTTTCTCAGGGCGCTAAACACTAGGCCAAGATACAGAAAAAGCCCGATTAGCCCCGTATAAAAGGTATGGTTGAGAAAAAAATTATGGAAATGGGCAGCCTGAAAATTTCCTACCATGTTTTCTGTATTAGCCGACAGGCCATGGCCAAACAACAGGCTCCACACAGATTCTGAAAGCGCATGAACCCCATTATTCCAAATGGGATAACGGCCTGCTGTGCCGCGGTCCAAAGCATGTCTCCAGAGCGTCAACAACTCGTCCCGAAAGAGGATGAAGCTGAGCATCAGAAGCAAAGTGGATCCCACCAGCGTCCATTGAGCACGCTTGCCGGGGGAGAAGAAAAGCAACAACACGGAGCCTACGGCAAATAATACGTACCCACCTCTGGCCTGCACAAAAAGAACAACGACGCTAAAAAAGACGAACAAGGCAGCACCCAACGATGCCTTGTATCCATTTCTGGCACCCAGAAACTGGTTTAAAGCAACAATACCGAGTAGCGCCATTGCCCAACCGACTTCCAGGTGATGATCAAAAATGCCTCTGCTCGATTCAACATAATAATTTTTATTGACATCGAAATAACGCAGTCCTTGCCAATCCGATAGAATCAACACTGATCCGACCACCCCAAACAGCAGCAAAAATGGCTGCACCCTGGAGATCCTCGAGTCATGGTAACGGCTGTATAGAAACACCAGGTAAAAGAGTCCGACAAAATTCAGCAGCCGCCAAAATAACTTTAAATCCTTGTAGATATAACCGTCGAAAAATAGGCTCGCAAGCATCCACCCACAGAGAAGAAGCATCCACCTGGCCGAAGAGTTGTCCCACAGGGCTTTAATATCAATGGTTCGGGCACAAAACAGCAGCGGCAGCACAATCAGCAAACGATAGAGGTTAGTGATACCTGTTGAGTTTTCCGGAACAAAAAGGATAAAAAATAAAATCGGCAAGAGCAGCCAGAGATACTTTTCGACAAAGCGACTCTTAGAGTTATCAAAAAAACGCAAGCTATTACCCCATCAATAACTTTATACAGAAGAAAACAAATTGGTGATCAAATGATACTTTTCAGCATTTTTTTAAGATAAGAAAACTTGAACAGGGAACGCGGGCTCGCCTTGACCGCACACCAGTAGTATTTCCGGGCCTTGGCCTTGTTGCCCGCCATATAGTTAAGCCGGGACATCGATAAAAAATGCCGCGCCTCCAGCCTTCGGCGCCACCGCTGGTACATGGGGGGCAGTCGCCTAAGAATCTCGTCATTCAGGAAAGGGGCGGCCTGCTCCATTCTATTCACATCGAGCCTCATCCGATCCCCGTGCTTGCGTATATTAGCGACCGGCTCCTGCAACAGCACAACATCCCTGTAACTTGCCAGCAGCCCGGCATAGAAAGGTAGATCCTCTGTGCTTGAAAGGTTTTCAGGGAACCCTATCGTCTCCAGCACATCGCGCCGTATTACCGTCGCACCGGAGGCTATATTAACGGCCTTCTTAAACAGGTATCCCTCGACTCGGCCCTCCAGTGTGGCCGGAAGTGCCTGATTCTTACGCAGCCGGGCATTACCCGAATCCACCGAGTAATAGTCGCAGATAGCCATTGCCGGTCGACCGGCACGCGCCAGTGTCCGGTTCAGTTTTTCAATTGCACCGTCACACAACCAGTCATCCGCATCCAAGAAAAGCAGATAATCGCCCTTGGTTAGGGCAACCGCTCGGTTCCTCGTGGCAGCTAACCCTCTATTATCCTGATAGATATAAGTGAATTTGTCCGGATACTCATCTGCAAGGGCCGCCACAACCTCTTTGGTGCTATCCGTAGAACCGTCGTCGATCACTGTCAAATCCCAGTTGCCCGACTGATTCACCACGGACTTTACTGCATCACTCAGGTAGCGCGCGTAATTGTACGCGGGTATAACCACACTGATGTTACAGCCAGCACCATCGCGAAGTTCACCCTTATCAACTCTCGGCATGTTCCAAACCTTCCTCAGAAAATTCCATGTGAATGCTGCCTAAAAAAGCGTTCAAGTCCTTATGACTTTCAATGCGGTTCACCTGAGATTCTGTTA
>CAZKJY010000350.1:0-2555 GCA_964553165.1 uncultured Enterobacteriaceae bacterium | reverse complement strand
GTCCATTGCTGTTTCACTGCATGCGCCTAATGATACTTTGCGAAGTGAAATTGTGCCGATCAATAAAAAATACCCAATCAGCGAATTGCTGAAGAGCGTTAATGCCTACCTCGAATCCTTTCCGGACAGTCGGGTGGCTACCATTGAATATATTCTTATAGCCGGAGTAAATGATCATCGCCAGCATGCCAGGGAACTGGCTGAACTTTTACGTGACACGCCGTGCAAAATTAACCTGATTCCCTTTAACCCCTTTACAGGATCCGATTACAAACGCTCGAGTGATTCAGCCGTCAGCAACTTCCGGAAAATTCTGCAGAATGCCGGCTATATCGTCACCATTCGTACCACCCGCGGTGATGAGATTGGCGCTGCCTGTGGCCAGTTGGTGGGGCAGGTCGATGATATGACCCGCAGAAGTGCCCGCTATCTGGCCAGGCGGGAACAAAGCGCTTCTGTTCAGCCTCTAAAAGTTCAATAATATGTTAGGCTAACGGGCATGTTGAAGATGAGAATGCTGAATATCAAACAACGCACATCCCTGACCTGTGTTTTAGCGTTGGGATTGCTGCTTTCGGCCTGTGTCAGCGAAACAACCGGGGGGTTTGACAGGGCTCCTCCCCAGGAAACACTTCAGAACTATCTGCTCCTTGCTCAGGGTTATCTGGAGCAGGGTGACATCGCAACTGCGCGAAGACATCTGGCAAATGCAGCCGAGATAGACAGAAACAACAGCGATATTTACGGCATCTGGGGATTGATCTACACCCTTGAGGGGGATCTGGATCTGGCAGATGAAAGTTTCCGTCGGGCTATCCGACTGAACGGTTCCAACTCGCAGGTGCGCAATAACTATGCTGCCTTTCTGTTTTCCAACGGGCGCTATGCCGAAGCCTATGAACAGCTGGAACTCGTGGTCAGGGATACGGCCTATCCGAACCGGCCGGCGGCTTTCGAGAATATGGGACTTGCTGCCTTGCAGTTAAATCGACTGGATGACGCCGATGTTGCTTTTAACCGGGCGCTGCAGCTTAATGGCAACCGAGTTCGTTCGACACTGGAACTGGTGGAGATCAATCTGAAGCGAGGCAATGTCAACCAGGCCGCAGAATTTTATCAGCGTTTTTTAACCATGCAGCAGTTTTTTAATTTACAGCAGAATGCCAGAAGTCTGTGGATAGGAATTCAACTGGAAGAAGCTCGTGGCGGTAATGCCCGTATGCGCGAATATGCCTCTCTGCTGACGGAGAGATTTCCAGACTCAGCAGAATATGCACAATACCGGCAGCTAGTCGATGAGTGATCAAACCGAGGATAATCAGGATGCAGTCCAGCAACACGGAGATGAACGTGATTTGTGGCCTTCGCCTGGAGAAAAGTTAAAAAGATTACGCGAAAATCTCGGCTACAGCAGGGAGAAAATTTCAGAATCCCTGTTTATTACGGTGCATTATGTAAAGGCGCTGGAAAACGATGATTATGACAAGCTGCCGGGGCTGACCTTTGCCAAGGGTTACCTGAAATCCTATGCGCAGTTTTTGAAGGCTGACGTCGATGAGATTGTCAGAGATTATGAAAATTTTATTCGTGCAGGTGAGGATTCGGCGAAACAGGAAACCGAAGCACAAAAAGCCAGAGGGAACAAAAAAGTCGTTATCTGGATACTGTTGGCTGTTGTGCTGGTGATTCTTCTGGCGGGTGTAACCATTCTGGTGAGTAACGATGCCAGTGCCAGTGAAGTCCAGAAACCGCTTCAGCACCCCTGGCAGACACAATTCAACTGACCCCTGAGAGATATGAATACGGAAAGCCCGATTAAACGCAGAAAGAGTCGCCAGATCATGGTCGGCAGCGTGCCGGTTGGCGGTGACGCACCAATTGCCGTGCAAAGCATGACCAATACCGAAACCTGTGATGTCGAGGCGACCCTTGCACAGATTCGTTCACTGGAAAAAGTGGGCGTGGATATTGTGCGGGTATCGGTCCCTTCCATGGAGGCGGCTGATGCCTTCAAAAAGATTCGGGATGCTGCGAATGTCCCGGTCATCGCCGATATTCATTTTGATTACAAGATTGCTCTCAAAGTACTGGACTCTGGGGTGGATTGTCTGCGCATCAATCCGGGCAATATTGGCCGGGAAGAACGAATCCGTGCAGTCATAGAGTCGGCTCGTGACAAACAGGTCCCTTTGCGCATCGGCGTTAACGCGGGTTCGCTTGGCAAGGAATTGCTGCGCAAGTACAAGGAACCCAATGCGGATGCCCTGGTGGAGTCGGCTTTGCGCCAGATTGATATTCTGGATTCCTACGATTTTCAGGATTTCAAAGTCAGCATGAAAGCCTCGGAAATTTTCATGACGGTAGATGCCTATCGCAAACTGGCGCCACAAATTGAGCAGCCCCTGCATCTGGGGATCACTGAAGCAGGTGGCTTGCGTGCCGGTACTGTAAAATCTTCTATCGGCTTGGGGCTGCTACTGATGGACGGAATCGGAGATACCATCCGGATTTCCCTGGCAGCGGACCCGGTTGAGGAAGTCAAAGCGGGCTTTGAG
>CAZKJY010000349.1:0-2565 GCA_964553165.1 uncultured Enterobacteriaceae bacterium | reverse complement strand
AAATACACCGCTACCTTGAAACTATAATGACTTTTTCACTGATGACAAGGGGCATGCCGCTAGAAGAAGCAGAGATTTCTGGTACAATTGCCGCACTTTTACCTGCCTGGGGATAATCGTGGGGACTGAAAATATCATCACTGACAGCATTGGTCTGATGTTATTGGGCATGGGAACCGTGTTCGTGTTCCTGACGATTCTCGTTTTTGTGACATCTCTGATGTCTACCCTGGTACAAAAATACGTCACTGAATCTGTCAATTCAGACACAAGTGACAATGTTTCTACCGGGCAGGACCAGCAACTTTTACTGACAGTCATTAGTGCAGCGATACATGCTCATCGCTCGCGGAAAAAATAACGCAGTTAACACTGTTACGACACGAGTTTAACAATGATTCAAGACAGAGATCCGGTAGGAATAACAGAACTAGTTTTACGAGATGCCCATCAATCCCTCTTCGCAACCCGCTTGCGACTGGAAGACATGCTGCCTATTGCCGACAAAATTGACCAGGTCGGCTTCTGGTCAGTGGAAACCTGGGGTGGGGCAACCTTTGATGCCTGTATCCGCTATCTGGGTGAAGATCCCTGGCATCGTATCCGGGAATTGAAAAAAGCCATCCCCAATACCCGACATCAGATGCTGTTCCGGGCCCAGAACATTCTGGGGTATCGTCATTATGCGGATGATGTGGTGGAAAAATTCTGTGAGCGCGCAGCGGTTAATGGGGTCGACGTGTTCCGTATTTTTGATGCCATGAATGATGCCCGCAACATGGAAACGGCCATTAAAGCCGTTAAGAAAGTCGGTAAACATGCTCAGGGGACGCTGTCCTATACCCTGAGTCCAGTCCATACCATGGATACCTGGCTTGAACTGGCTCAGCAGCTGAAGGACATGGGGTCGGACTCCATCTGTATCAAGGACATGGCGGGTCTGCTGCATCCCTACGACGCCTTTGAACTGGTTTCCCGCCTGAAAACCGAGATTGGTTTGCCAGTGCATTCCCAGTCCCATGCCACGACGGGTATGTCAGTGGCAACGATCGTGAAACAGATTGAAGCCGGTATTGATAATGTCGATACAGCGATCTCATCCATGAGTATGACCTACGGACATTCGCCGACGGAGACCATCAATGCGATTTTCCATGGACAGCCGGGTGACCCGGGGTTGGATCTCGATCTGCTGGCTGAAATTGCCGAATACTTCCGTGTGGTTCGCAAGAAATACGCCAAATTTGAAGGTGAACTGAAAGGCGTTGATGCCCGCATTCTGGTTGCGCAGGTTCCGGGTGGCATGCTGACCAATATGGAAAACCAGCTGCGTGACCAGCAGGCCTCGGACAAGATGGCTGAGGTGCTGGAAGAGATTCCCCGTGTGCGTGAAGACCTGGGCAATATCGCGCTGGTGACCCCGACTTCCCAGATTGTGGGTACCCAGGCAGTGATCAATGTATTGACTGGAGAGCGCTACAAAACCATCACCAAGGAGACCGCCGGCATATTAAAAGGGGAATACGGCGCGACACCTTCACCGATGAATAAGGAACTGCAGGAAAAAGTCCTCCAGGGCAAAGAACCAGTTACCTGCCGTCCGGCTGATCTGCTGAAACCCGAGATGGAAAAACTCACTGAGGAATTGCGTCAGAAGGCCAAGGCTGAAGGCATCAAACTCGAAACCGGAGAAAGGGAGATTGATGATGTACTCACCTATGCCCTGTTTCCTGAAATTGGCCTGAAGTTTCTTAAAAACCGGGGCAACCCGGCTGCCTTCGAGCCCGCGCCGACCGGTGAAGAGGTCAAAGCGGCAGCTGCCCCGGCAAAAGCGGGCAGCAGTTCCGATGCCAGTGTCTATACCGTCAGTGTCAATGGTGAATCCTATGTGGTTCAGGTGGCTGAAGGTGGCGATGTGAGTGCGATTGCACCTGTTGCTGCTCCACAGGCTGCTGCTGCAGCGCCAGCCAAGCCCAAAGGCAGTGGTGTTCCGCTGAAGTCACCACTGGCCGGCAATATCTTCAAGGTGAATGTTGCCGTGGGTGACAAGGTTGATGAAGGCGATGTGCTCATCGTGCTGGAAGCCATGAAAATGGAAACCGATATCAAAGCCCCCAGAGCCGGCGTCATCCACAGTGTCGATGTGGCTGAAGGCAATGCCGTTGCTGTAGGTGATGTTCTGCTGACAATCGCTTAAGGATACCCTTGGAAAGTCTACTACAATTATTTCGGGATTCCGGGCTATATCAGCTCGAGAGTGGCCAGTTTGTCATGATTCTGGTAGGTCTCCTGCTGGTTTATCTGGCGATCCGCAGGGGATTTGAGCCCCTGTTGCTGCTGCCGATCGGTTTTGGCGCCATTCTGGTAAATATCCCCGGTGGTGGTTTTCTGACTGAACCGGTATATGACGCCGCCGGGCATCTTGCCATGCCGGGAGGGCTGCTTTATTACGTTTACGAAGCAGGCATCGCGACAGGCATGTTTCCTCTGGTGATTTTCATGGGGGTGGGTGCGATGACAGATTTCGGCCCCTTGCTGGCCAATCCCAAGACCCTGTTTCTGGGT
>CAZKJY010000348.1:0-2571 GCA_964553165.1 uncultured Enterobacteriaceae bacterium | reverse complement strand
CAAGAACGAGGCTGATGAAATCAGGGTGTTAATTGATGATGTTGAACAAATTGACCAGACTGAACAAAACATACTTGAATATCTGACGGCCCTGCATGGTACGCAGGATATGAGAATGTTCCAGAATACTTCCATGCTGGAATCCGCTTCTGAATCGCAGGAAACGTTCACCCTTTTACTGGGTTCAGTCGCGGCCATTTCTCTGCTTGTTGGTGGTATCGGCGTCATGAACATCATGCTGGTCTCCGTGACAGAACGTACGAGAGAAATCGGTGTGCGCATGGCAACCGGTGCAAGACAGAGCGATATTCTGTCGCAGTTTTTATCAGAAGCCATAGTGGTTTCCTGCTTTGGTGGTGTTATTGGCATTGTATTAGGCATAACAATAGGTCTTGTATTGCAGCGTTTTGACGTTGCCATTTATTTTTCCAGCACTCCAATGTTGCTGGCCTTTACCTGTTCAGTGACTACCGGATTAATTTTTGGTTTTGCGCCAGCTAGAAAGGCATCCAGGCTTGATCCGGTGGTAGCGCTGGCTAATGAATAATTTATTAAAAGTAAAACTTACTGTTGTCGGTATGAAAGTTAATTTATTAATCGTTTTAGTGTTTTTCGGCTTGAGTGGCTGTGTGTCTGTCGATGTGCCAGAGATCCCGGATACTGATGTCCTTGAAAACTGGATTGGTCCACAGGTTGAGGGGGCGGAAGTCTGGCCAACTCTGGTCTGGTGGGAAAGTTTTCAGGATGATGAGCTGAATACGATTGTACAGTCGGTCAGACAGAACAATCTTGATCTGCAAAATAATCGGCGCAATCTGGAAGCAGCACAAATTGCCTTGCGCGAAGCCGGCTTTAATTTATTGCCGATACCTGCTGTCAGGATAGGCACAGGCGCGCTTTACACCGATAATTTGGGTGCTGCCGAACTGGATAATAACCCTAACAGTCCGGTTGATCTGACCGGGTCCTTTACCTATAACGACATTCTCAGCAGACCTGCGACTTTTGAGGGGGCTGTCGCTGATTATCAGTCGCGTCGTGCTCAGGTAGCCAATACCGCATTGAACACGCTTGGAACGGCTGCCTCAACTTATTTCCAGGTTTTACTGATTCGTGATCAGATTCTGGCAGCCCAGCAAAATCTGGCCAATGCCGAAGCAATAGGGGAGATTACCCAGGCCAGGGTTGATGCCGGTGTTGCTGTTCCCATTGATGCTTTACAACAGCAAATCGCCATACAACAGCAGCGCGCAAATATTCGCAGTCTGCAACAGAATGAGTTATCTGCTCTGGCGTCACTGGCACTATTGTTGGGCATTTCAGTGCAGGAATTTGATATTAACGGAAATACACTGGAAAACATACTGGTACCTGTTTTGCGGCCGGGCATTCCATCTGAATTATTACGTCGGCGTCCTGATCTGGTACAGGCAGAAGCTGAACTACAGAGAGCGGCAGTGCAGGTAGAGTTAAGCCGTCTAAACTTCTTTCCATCCATTTCTTTAACGGGTAGCGCCAATGCTTCAAGTACTTCGCTCAGTGAATTAATTTCGTCACCGGACACAGTGATCAATATCGGCACTGATCTAAGTCAGCTCTTGCTGGATAACGGTGCGCGTAGACGCGGGCTTGAACAAAACAGGCTGGCTCTGGAAAACAGTCTGAATAACTATCGTGAATCCGTTATCAGTGCCTTTAACGAAATTGAAGTCCTTTTGAGTAATATTCAGTTACTGCAGGAGTTGGGAGTGGTAGCAGCGCGGCAACTGGCGCAGGCGGAGGAGTCATTCCGGCTGGCAGAGGTACGTTATGCGGAGGGTGTTGCCGATTACCAGACTGTTCTGACCGCGCAAAATACCTTGTTTTTTCAACGTACTGTCCTATTGAACAACAAGATTCAGCAACTTAATTCCATGGTTGGCTTCTACCAGGCTTTAGGTGGTGGCTGGGATGCAGACGATGAGGCAACGATGTCAATTGCCAGTGAATAAGTCCAGTTACAACCTTTTATTGATAAATTCTTTCTGTTTACTCTCTAAGTTATTTAATTGATGGAATTTTTCGGCGATTTTGTGTTCTAAATTTTGGACATTCAGAAGCTGGGCGTATATTCTCCACATTGTTGTCATAAATACTTAACGTTGGCTTGGCTAAAAGCCTGAATATAGGTGTTATCACTATAAATGGTTAACGATATCACCCTGAAAGATCATACTCAGGAAAGGCGGATTTTTCTGTCCCGCTTATTTATCGGCGCCAGTATTGCAACTTTTCTGATTGCACTTCTCATATCAAGACTTATCTATCTGCAAGTTTATCAACACGAGTATTACTCGACAGTTTCGGATAACAACCGAATCTATAGTCAGGCCATCGCGCCAACCCGCGGGCTAATCTATGATCGTAATGGCGTTTTACTCGCCGATAACAAGCCCAGCTTTAACTTAACGGTAATTCAGGAAAACGTCAGGGATATGGATGCCAGCATCAACCTGATTCAAAACCTGATTGAGCTGCCTGAGCAAGAAGTTGAAGCATTAATTGATGCCCCAAATACCGACACTGTACTGG
>CAZKJY010000347.1:0-2576 GCA_964553165.1 uncultured Enterobacteriaceae bacterium | reverse complement strand
GGAAACAGTTCCTCACCGTAAAGTTGAATCAGATGCAGGACATCCTTTTTGTCGGGGATATAGCTTTCCTTGCAGTTTGAACAGAGGGTACGCATCAGCCGTTGCGCCAGAATCCCCAACAGGGCATCGGAAAAATTAACCGGATCCAGACCCAGATCCAGCAGTCGGGTGATGGTTTCCGGGGCGGAATTGGTATGCAGAGTCGACAGGACCAGGTGTCCCGTCAGGGAGGCTTCGACCGCGATGGAAGCAGTTTCCTCATCCCGCATTTCGCCGATCAGGATCACATCCGGATCAGCACGCAGAAAGGCACGCATGGCATCGGCAAAGGTCATGACGTTTTTCTGTACCTGTACCTGCTGCAGACCCGGCTGGGTAATTTCCACCGGATCTTCGGCCGTCCAGATTTTTTTCTTGGGCTTGTTGATATGCCCCAGTACGGCATGCAGGGTGGTGGTTTTACCTGAACCTGTCGGTCCCACCACGAGCAGCAGACCGTGCGGATGGTCTGAAAGTTTCATCAGCTTATCGTGGTTCTGGTTGCTCAGCGCCAGTTTCTCGATTGGCATGGCTCCGCCCGCAGCCAGAATACGCAGTACGGCACTTTCACCGTTCACGGTCGGTACCGTTGCCACACGAATCTCCAGAGCCTTGCCTTTCATCTTCACTTTGCATTTGCCGTCCTGAGGCTTGCGGCGTTCGCTGATGTCCAGACGCGACATCACTTTGATACGTGCAATCAAAGCCTTGGTGTGCTCCGACGGGACATGCAGCAGTTCCCGACAGTCCCCATCCACCCTGACGCGAACAACTCCTGGCGAGCGATCCTTGCCAGGTTCGATATGGATGTCCGAGGATCCCAGCTTGGCGGACTCAAAGATAATCTTGTTGGCCAGCTGGATAATGGCTGAGGTGGCAGCAACCTTTTCGTCATCCTCTTCT
Organism: uncultured Enterobacteriaceae bacterium; assembly: GCA_964553165.1. Taxonomy (GTDB): domain Bacteria; phylum Pseudomonadota; class Gammaproteobacteria; order Pseudomonadales; family Pseudohongiellaceae; genus UBA5109. Next base: position 1,634 of record CAZKJY010000347.1, on the reverse strand, counting down.
TCCTGATGTTCAATTTCGATGCCGCCCTCTTCCTCCAGGTTTTTAAACACGTCATCAAAATCGGTGTCGTCCTCAACATCATCCTGACCGAGATACTTGAGGATATGCTCCGGCAGTCCGACCCGGAAAACATAATTTTTGACATTGAGAATGCCCTGAATCTCCATGATGCGCTGATAGTTGCTGGGATCATTAATCAGAATGATGGCTTCATCGATATCTCCGGCAATCGGTACCCAGAGATTGTTCTTCAGATAACTCAGACTGATGTTCTCCACCAGTTTAGCGGGCGGCGAAAACTGCGGGTTGTATTTCATGTAGGGCACACGGTAATAGAGTTCGAGTGACTTGCCGATGTCGTCATCCTCAATCTTGTACTGATCCATCAGGATCTTTGAAATACTGCCGCCATAGTTCTCGACCCGCTGCTGGACTTCCTCCAGCTCCTTACTACTGATCTTTCCCTGCTGCACCAGATAGTCATAGGGCCCCTGGGTCGTCTGAAACTCTTCACGGAATTCCTTGGCCAGCAACTGCGCCAGCATGGTCGCCTGCTTGATATCGCCACGGGTAAACTCCCGGTCCCCATCCAGATTGATCAGCTGAATGACGCCCAGCAGAATTTCATCCTTGATCGGGACCACGACCATGGATCTGAATTTCAAACCACGACTTTCGGAAAAACTGCTTTCCCATTGCAGACGGGGATGGATATTGGTGAGCTCTTCCTTGTCATAGACATTTTTAATCAGCACCGGACGCTGGCTCAGCGCCACATAACCGGAAATCGACGTCGTCCCCAGAGGCACGGCAATTTTCAGGTCAGCGACTTTTTCCGAAAAGCGCCCACCTTTAAAGCATGAGGTAATTTCCTTGCCATTGTCGACGGTTTGATAGATTGAAAGAATGCTGGTATCCAGCAGCTTCAGCAACTGCTCATCAACCGTTTTCATGGCGTATTGCAGGGATTTCTTGTTCTTCTTGGCACGCTGTAGCTGCTTCTGGATTTCACCGAGTCTGCTGGCAAAGGCTTCTGAGCGGGAAGCAGCCTCCGCGATCTTTTTTTCGATCTCCATGATATCCATGTTCATCTCAGGCACCCTGCGCTTTATTGCCGACACAGACGTCGTGTATATAGCTTTCCAGATAGTCAACGCAGGGAATGATGGCCGTCTCTGCGTTGACATCAACACACATCAGTTCCGCTTCACTGAGCAGGGTCATACTGCTGAGCTCTGCGATGTCATCTTCGGCGACATTCAGGAGGCGCGGATTGCGCCGGGTTTTAATCGCATAAAAGGGAACTGTTGCCGAACGAGCAACGCCATGAAAAATCACCACCTTGCTGTCCGGGGTAAAATCATCCTGGTATTCCGGATCGATAACTTGAGTCGCCACCAGAGGGACATCGACACCCCGCCAGCTGAACATGGCTATCTCTGATGCATAACTGTTATCCAGCGCCAGCCCTTCAAAATCGATGATTTCAACGACCAGCACCCGGGGAACGATCAGTCTGTTTCTGCCAATGTCGATGAGTAAACACTGTCTTACATCCTGGCCATCGGCCTGGTAATTCATGCTCTTGATAACGGGCGTCGTTTTCATACTGGCGTTTGCTGTCCCGTTCGGTG
>CAZKJY010000346.1:0-2590 GCA_964553165.1 uncultured Enterobacteriaceae bacterium | reverse complement strand
GGATACATGGCATGGGCCGCATCGCCAAGCAGGGCCACATTGCCATCCACCCAGCTGGGCACCGGGTCGCGATCAATCATGGGGTATTCATAGATGTCTTCTGCGCCGGCCAGCATCTCGGGAATATTGATCCAGTCATAGTCCCAGTTTTCAAAGTGATGGATGAAATCTTCCTTGGCGACTTTCTTGTTCCAGCTACTGTCAGCCCAGCCTTTGGAATTATCCACGGTGATTTCGGCAATCCAGTTGATGGTGGCCAGACCGGTCGCAGAATCAGGCCGGGAAATCGGATAAAACACCACGCGATGGTGGTGGGTGCCAAGTCCGACGAATGAGGCGCCTGTACGTATCGGCACTCCGGGTGTGGTACCTCGCCACATGATTGCTCCACCCCAGTTGATCGGCCCCTGCTCAGGATACATCTGCTGACGCACCGCTGAATGAATTCCGTCGGCGGCGATCAGCAGTGCCCCTTGCACGCTGAGCGTTTCTCCCTCGCTCGTTCTGATGTGTGCGGTCACCGACTGACCGTCAGCGGCATTGGTATAGCCTGTCACCTGATGACCGGTTTCAACACATTCCTCACCCAGTCTCTCGATGACTTTGCGATACAGGAGCATCTGCAGAGCACCACGGTGCACGGAAAACTGTGGCCATTTATAACCGGCAGCAATGCCTCTGGGTTCGGAATAGACATCCTTGCCATTCAGGCCCACCAGTGCCCATTCCCGGGTCTGAATACCGATGTCATCCAGCTCTGCGGCCGTGATGCCCAGTTCATACAGTTCTCTGACCGCATTGGGTTGCAGATTGATGCCGACACCCAGGGGCTTGAGATCTTTGACACTTTCAAACACCCGGCAGGGCACGCCGATCTGATGCAGGGTAAGCGCAACACTCAGCCCCCCGATACCACCGCCCGCGATAAGGACAGGTAAATTATTGCTACTGGCTGAATTCATTTGTTTATCATTTTCCAATTAATAGTGACCCTGCGGACATTCAGTCGGCTTTGTCTTTACACAGGCTGATAAGGGTCGGACCTGCCTCAATTAACAATGAAAGCAAGCACCAGATTGGCGTCAGGATTTCCCGCATTTATTATTAAAGCGGCAAATTGTAGGGGAAAATATCCAGCAAAAACAACAACTTTATTGATTTATTAGGGAATTTATCCGGAATAAACGCTGTTTTCATATATATGAATAATTCCTCAAGACTGGGGATTCGGCACTTTAATCATAAAGCTCAGGGCAAAGGCAGAGACCCAGCAAATCCAGGCTGACCAGAGATCGTGTGAGATAAAATGCGCCCCACGAAGTTGCTGATCAAAACCAAAGACCATGCCGGTTGCCAGGGGTAGTAGAAAAGCCGTCATGCGCCACTCTGGAAAGAAACGCCTGGCAAAAAAATAGAATCCGAACCAGCAGTATCCGGCACTGGCATGACCAGCCGGAAAACATTTCCCCTTTTCCAGACCTGTCTCCAGCATAGTGGAGAAATAGGATAATTCCGGCTTGAGCCCGCCATAGCGTAACAGGTCCCAGGGGCAGTCCCGATGGGTCAGTGATTTCAGGGTACTTACAATTAAGGACCCTAACAAGGCAGCCAGAAACACATAAAGTAAACCCCGCCGATAAGGCTTCAGACATTCATGCAAAAAACTCAGCAGGAACAGGACAAGCAAACCAAGCGCCAGCAGGACTGACAGGGTTCGGCCACCGGTATGCAGGAAATTTTCGGTAATCCAGGTATCCCGTAAGGCCCATTGCCCCCCTTCCAGATAATAGAGCAGATCAGAAACCCAGAAGTCTATTGAAAAATCGAATATCAACAGGATGCTGATAACAAAGATAAAGGTCGGAATAACCAGATAACGGTTTGTGGCAGTCTGTGTATTTAACATGCCCGGCAGAATAACCTGGCTTACTTAAGATTATCTTAAGAAATTTGAAGGAATATTAGCTTCACGGGGAGACAGTGAGGCGCCAACAGGCTTCCTGGTGATTTAACTATCCTGTGGTAATGAGATGTCCATATCCAATAAAACTGTCAGTATTTCCGGCAACCTGCTCCTGATCATTTGTGCACTTGCATTCACCCTTTTTTATAACGATGCTTTTTTCAGCAATCTGGTTCGTGTTTATCCACTCAGCAGTGACAATTTTGTTTTTCTGATTTCTGCCGGCCTCATCGTCTTCCTGCTGACCAGCATTCTCCTCTTGCTGATGGGTTGGCGTTACACCACAAAACCCGTGCTCATGCTCCTGTTTCCCTGCACGGCGCTTGCCAACTATTTTATGAACAGTTACAACATCGTCATCGACACCACGATGATCCAGAATTCTCTGGCTACGGATGTCCGCGAGACCAACGACCTGTTTTCCATACGTCTTGTGATTACAGTTTTACTCTGGGGCATACTCCCCGCTGCGATCATTTATCTGGTCAAAGTCAAAGACATTAGCCTGAAGCGTCAACTGCTTGGCAAGTTTTCACTGATTTCATCGTTTGCCGTTCTCAGTCTGGCGTTGATTTTTCTCTCTAGCACGCACTTTGCCAGCTTTTTCAGGGAAAACAGGATACTTCG
>CAZKJY010000345.1:0-2610 GCA_964553165.1 uncultured Enterobacteriaceae bacterium | reverse complement strand
ATGCTGGTGCTAATAGAATAGAACTTGCTGAACTTCCGGGTGCAGCAGGCGGTGCAGGGCGTCGGCACGGTTTTTTTCCTGGGTGCGAAACTGCTGGGCCTTGATAACCACAATACCGTCGCTGCTGATACGTTTGTCTTTGAAGTCCAGTAATCTCTGCTTGTAGGCTTCGGGCAGGGAAGAAGCGTGGATATCAAAACGCAGATGAATGGCAGACGAGACCTTGTTGACGTTCTGGCCGCCGGCACCTTGTGCCCGAATTGCCGAGCATTCGATTTCGTCATCGGGGATCGAAATTGTGGGAGATATAGATAAGATTGCCATTCTATAACCTAGGTTGACACCAATGCAGGACAATCGCGTACAGGTTGTTTTACCAGCTCCTTTTAGAATGTTCAGAAAAAGAGCTTAGCTTTTTCTTTCCTCAGAGATGGGCTTTTTGTTCTTTATCCACTCTTCATAATGAACAAGTTTGACGTTATCCCAATCAAAAGTTTCATCGAAAGGATGCTGTACGAAATAGGCCAGTTTTTTTTCATGGTCAATTTTGATGGTAAAGCGTCTTGGGTCTAGTTGCCGCGAATACTTGGTTTTCTGCAATTCCATTTGTATGTCTTTTAAGTTTGTTTTGCACCAGACATAGGGGTGCTTGTTAGTGTAGAAGGTAAATGCAGTAGGGTTGTCTATTTCTTGGAGAAAGTGATCCATCTTATCCAAAGCTTCATTATGTATCTGTTCCAACTCTTTTTTGATATTCCTGAATACAGGGAAGAATACAATTAACGCACTTATGGTGAGGAAAATAGCTGCTAAATACCCCATGTCATGACATCCTCCATGAATTGACCGACGATGGTACGTTCTGGTCTCGAGTCCAAGTGTACAATCGGCTTCAATTAATGATCTACTGATACCAGAAGTATTACCAGTCTTCCACCTTAGCCTAATTGCCCCGTATCAAGTTGTAAGTCTACCTTTAGAGTTATTGTAGGCGTGTGTAAATGAAGGTATGCAGTTATGACTGTGAGTGTCGAAGTGGCGGCGGTTCGGGATTTCCTGGCCGAGTGCACACCCTTTAATGAACTGTCGGAAGAACACCTGACACTGGCTGCAGGTCACGTGCAGATTGCCTACTATCGCGCCGGGGAATCCACGGGGATTCTCGATTACTCCAACCCGAAATTGTTGATCGTGCGCAGCGGGGCTTTTGAGGTTCGTAACGGCGAAGGAGAGCTGCTGGACCGGGTAGAGCCAGGTGGCTATTTTGGATATCCGTCATTGCTGACAGGTGATGCCATTACCAACCAGGCAGTGGTTATTGAAGACGGTTTACTGTACCAGATTGACGCGGACACCTTTCAGCAGTTGCGTTCGGTGAACCGGTCGTTTGATCGATTTTTTAATCAGGCCCATGCCAAGCGCCTGCGGCATGCAGTGCGTTTTCGTGAACAGAATTATCAGTTGACCCGCCGCGTTGGTGACCTGTCGTCCCGCGAACCTGTCACTGCACGGCCTGACCTGACGGTAGCTGAGGTGGCAGAAATAATGACCGCCCAACGGGTAAGTTCGGTGATGGTTATCGATGAGCGCCAGCAGCTGTGTGGCCTTGTGACCGACCGGGATTTGCGGGCGAGGGTGGTGGCGGAGAAACGCGGCCCAGAGACACCCCTGTCGGAAATTATGACCCGGGAGCTTACCAGTGTTTCAGCAGAGAGCCTGGTCTTTGAAGCCCTGCTGCTCATGACCGAGCACAATATTCACCACTTGCCGGTCACCGCCGATGGCCAACCGGTGGCCATGCTAACCACGACTGATCTGGTGAAAGCGCAGAAGGCAGATCCGGTTTATCTTATCGGTGAAATCGGGCACCAGGATAGTGTGGAGGGTCTGAAAGGTGTATCCCGGGATATTCCCGAGTTGTTGCGCAGCCTGATTCGTGCTGAAGCAAGTGCGGATCAGATAGGTCGGCTTTTGACCACGGTGACCGATGCACTGACTCGACAGTTGATCAAGCAGGCAGTTGAGAAATACGGCGAGCCTCCGGTGCCATTTGCCTGGTTGGCTTTCGGTTCCCTGGGGCGCAGGGATCAGACAGCGATCTCAGATCAGGATAATGGCATGCTGGTCGGAGATGCGGTCACCCAGGGCGATGACGAGTATTTCCTTGCTGTTGCCAATTATGTCAATGATGGCCTGGATGCCTGTGGTTACAAGTACTGTCCGGGCGAGATCATGGCTTCGACCCCGGATTGGCGGCAGCCCCTGGTGGGGTGGAAAAAACAGTTTTTGCGGTGGATAAACCAGCCCTCTTCAAAAGCATTAATGCATGCCAGCATTTTTTTCGATATGCGCTGTGTGTATGGCGATCAATCACTTTTCGATGATCTGCAGGCCACGGTTTGCGATGCCGCCCGCGGCAATGAAATTTTTCTCGCCAACCTGACGGCCAATGCCTTGAAGTTAACCCCGCCCATGGGATTCTTTAAGAACTTTGTGGTGGAACACAGTGGTGAACATAAAAACACCCTGGATGTGAAACTGCGGGGGATCATGCCCATTAACGATATTGCGCGGATTTACGCCCTGTCGATAGGTTCCCGTCAGGTTCAT
>CAZKJY010000344.1:0-2624 GCA_964553165.1 uncultured Enterobacteriaceae bacterium | reverse complement strand
TTTTGGCCCGGTAAAAGACTATGAGTGTCTGTGTGGCAAGTACAAACGTCTGAAACATCGCGGTGTTATCTGCGAGAAATGTGGCGTTGAAGTTGCCCTGTCCAAAGTGCGTCGTGAACGCATGGGACATATTGAGCTGGCCAGCCCTGTCGCGCATATCTGGTTTCTGAAATCACTGCCATCTCGTATTGGTTTGCTGCTGGATATGACCCTGCGTGATATCGAGCGCATACTTTACTTCGAATCATTCGTGGTGACTGACCCGGGCATGACCACGCTGGAGCGCGGCCAGTTGCTGAATGATGAGCAGTATTATGAAGCCCTGGAAGAATTCGGTGATGATTTCCAGGCCAAGATGGGAGCAGAAGCCATCCAGGATCTGATGAGCGACATGGACATTGAACTTGAAGCCAATGAACTGCGCGAAGAAATCCCGAATACCAACAGTGAAACCAAGCTGAAAAAACTGACCAAGCGTCTGAAACTGCTGGACGGCTTCATCAATTCAGGCAACAAACCCGAGTGGATGGTGTTGTCTGTACTGCCGGTACTGCCACCGGATCTGCGTCCGCTGGTGCCGCTGGACGGCGGCCGTTTTGCCACCTCGGATCTGAATGACCTCTATCGTCGAGTCATTAACCGAAACAACCGTCTGAAACGGCTGCTGGATCTGAATGCGCCTGACATCATTGTGCGTAACGAAAAGCGCATGTTACAGGAAGCCGTGGATGCACTGCTGGATAACGGCCGTCGAGGCCGCGCCATTACCGGTTCGAACAAGCGACCGCTGAAATCACTGGCGGACATGATCAAAGGCAAGCAGGGTCGTTTCCGTCAGAACCTGCTGGGTAAACGTGTCGACTATTCCGGCCGTTCTGTGATTGTGGTGGGACCGACCCTGAAACTGCATCAGGCCGGTCTGCCAAAGAAAATGGCACTGGAGCTGTTCAAGCCCTTTATTCTGGGTAAGCTTATTCGTCGCGGCACTGCCACAACGATTAAAGCTGCCAAGAAAATGGTGGAAAAAGAGACAGCTGAAGTCTGGGATATTCTGGCTGATGTCATTCGTGAGCACCCCATCTTGCTGAACCGCGCACCAACTCTGCACCGTCTGGGTATCCAGGCATTTGAACCGGTGCTGATTGAAGGCAAGGCGATTCAGCTGCATCCGCTGGTCTGTGCAGCCTATAACGCTGACTTCGACGGCGACCAGATGGCCGTGCATATTCCGCTGACGCTGGAAGCCCAGCTGGAAGCCCGCTCACTGATGATGTCCACCAACAACATTTTGTCTCCGGCTTCCGGTGAGCCAATCATTGTGCCTTCTCAGGACGTGGTGCTGGGTCTGTATTACATGACCCGTGAACGCATCAATGCCAAAGGCGAAGGCATGGTTTTCGCTAGCCCGAGTGAGGTGCTGAAAGCCTTTGATGCCGGCAGGGTTCACCTGCAGGCACGTATCAAGGTACGCCTGACAGAAGTGGTACTGGATGAAAACGAGGAGCTGAAAAAGAATACGCAGATTTTTGATTCCACAGTGGGTCGTGTGCTGCTGTTTGACATCGTGCCCGACGGTCTGCCGTTCGCCGTGGTCAACCAGAAAATGACCAAGAAACAGATTTCCAATGTCATCAACCGCTGCTATCGCGATGTGGGTCTGAAAGAAACCGTTATCTTCGCCGATCAGCTGATGTACATGGGTTATAAATATTCCACCTGGTCCGGTTCTTCCATTGGTGTGAACGATTTCGAGATTCCGGCGGCCAAGGCTGAACTGATTGCCAAGGCTGAATCCGAAGTGGCTGAAATTGAATCCCAGTTTGCTTCCGGTCTGGTTACCCAGGGTGAGAAATACAACAAGGTGATCGATATCTGGTCACGCGCCAATGATCAGGTCGCCAAGTCCATGATGGATGGCCTGTCGAAGGAAAAAGTCATCAACCGCGATGGTGAAGAAGAGGAACAGGAATCCTTTAACTCGGTCTATATCTATGCTGACTCCGGTGCCAGGGGCTCCCCCGCACAGATTCGTCAGTTGGCCGGTATGCGAGGCCTGATGGCGAAACCGGACGGCTCCATTATCGAGACGCCGATCACCGCCAACTTCCGTGAGGGCCTGAATATTCTGCAGTACTTCATTTCAACCCACGGTGCCCGTAAGGGTCTTGCCGATACCGCACTGAAAACGGCTAACTCCGGTTACCTGACTCGTCGACTGGTTGATATCAGTCAGGACCTGGTGATTAAAGTAGATGATTGTGGCACGGAAGATGGCCTGACCATGACTCCCATCATTGAGGGTGGCGATATCATTGCACCGCTCAGCGAGCGTGTCCTGGGTCGTGTGGTTGCCAAGGATGTTATCAGTGATGAAGGTGTCACCGTGATCGAAGCCGGCACCATGATTACTGAAAAAATGATCGAGAAGCTGGAGCAGAACAGTATTGATGAAGTGGTTGTGCGCTCGGCGATTACCTGTGAAGCTGAAGTGGGCATTTGTCGTCTGTGTTACGGTCGAGATCTGGGCCGCGGCCATCTGGCCAATATCGGCGAGGCTGTGGGCGTTGTTGCGGCTCAGTCCATCGGCGAGCCAGGCACCCAGTTGACCATGCGTACTTTCCATA
>CAZKJY010000343.1:0-2633 GCA_964553165.1 uncultured Enterobacteriaceae bacterium | reverse complement strand
TCCCAATTGTCTAAACCTTTACCGTCATGCATAAAACTTAAGACCTGCCGTGCGGAAAACTCATATTTTTTTTATAAATGTTTGAGTAGAAGAGAGTTTTTGACAGAAATACACAGCCATGTCAATTACATTGCATTAAAACTGCGGCATTAACTGAACTTTGTTCAGTTAATGCCTGCAGGTAATATCATATTAACGTCGCAATGCTGTTAGAAGTTATAGCGTATGCCAAGTTCCAGGGATCGGCCCGATTCCGGAGCAAAGCCACGCAGGAAGGATGTCGACAGGCGAATTTCTTCATTGGTGATGTTGCGCAAGCTTGAAAACAGCATAAGATTTCCCAGGGTCTCGGAGCCCAACTGATAATCAGCCCGCAAATCCCAGCGCGTATAGCCGTCTGTTGCCAGCTCATTAAGCCCCGGATCATTCTGGTCAAAGGCATGCAGGACTGACAGGGCCGCCGTAAAATCTCCCCTGTCATAGGCCAGTTCGGAACCCAGCCGATAGGGTGGAATGCGCGGGACCCGGCCATTGTTGTCCAGCTTCGCGTCAATGGTGTCTCCGAAAACTCTCAGTTCCCAGTCTGGCGCCAGAAAAATGGAAGTATCCACTTCCAGCCCATAGAAGCGAGCGTCACCATTTAAGTAATTACGCACGGGCATGCCATCAACTTCCACGCCAGTATTGGCCTGAAAAATATAATCGTCAAAGCTGTTATAGAAAACTGTAAAGGTTGCTTCCACATTCGTCAGGCTCAGATACAGATTAATATCAACATTGTTGGACGCCTCTTCCCCCAGATTGACATCCCCCAACTCGCAGGAACCGGTTGCAAAGTGGATGACACAATCTACAGGATCAGTAACACCGAAATTGGAATACAATTCTTCAACCGAAGGTGCACGTTCTGCATGCGAGACGGCAATCCCCAGGCTGCTGATGTTATTCGCGTCCCACAACATGGAACCGGAATAGCTTTGCGTTGAAAAACTTCTGGATCTCACACTGACATCTTCCGGATCCAACTCATCACGATTTACCCGGAATCCGAATTCATAGGTAAAATTTCCACGGTGCAGGGCTTCTACCAGGAACAGCCCGGTAGAACTGATGTCAGTGACAGGAATAAAGCTTTCTTCTCCTTCGGCACCAAAAGTTTCACTGCTGTTTTGCAAGCCTATAACTCCATGCCAGTTATTGATTTCCGGATGTGTCAGCTGCAGACGCTGTGCCCAGGAATCATTACTAAAACGGGTTCCGACAACACCCGGCCCTTCCATTTCAGCATGCTCATATTCGGTCCGGCTGATACGGAAACTCATCGACTCCAGCATGGGACTGATGTCCTCAAAACTGGCTATGGCGTCATAACGGTTTCTCTTCATGTCGATGTAGACGTCAGCGCCATGTGCTTCCTCATCTCCATCTCCCTCTTCATGGTGTTCGCCATGCACACCGGCCGGAAGTCCATATTCATTTTCAATTCTGTTGGCCGAAAAACCGATAAAGCCATTATTCATGACATAGGACCATCCGATCGTACCCGCGGAGTTCTCACCACCCGTGTTGGCAATAAAACCATCCGTGTTCTCGGGTTCTTCGTCTGGATGGGCTGGATCATGGAGTGATTCCAGCGTAGCGGAATCAATGGCCATCCCGGGAATTTCGAGATCGTTCCAGTCACGGAGTGTGGCATCGAGATGCCAGACCAGATTACCGGTCGCAAAATTCAGGTTATAGATCAGGGTATTCATGTCCGAGGCAGTATCATGTCTGGCCTCAAAGGCAAAACTCGGCGCAGATGGCACTTCGTCGTTGAAACGTGAGTCCAGAATATTGATGACGCCGCCGATTGCCCCTCCTCCATACAGCAGCGCGGAAGGTCCACGCAGTATTTCAACGCCGGTGGCAAGCATGGGTTCCACCGTGTTGGCATGGTCAGCGGAATTACCCGAGGCATCGGTATTCGGCATGCCATTGGTCAGGTTCATCACCCTTCTGCCCTGTTGACCCCGGATGACCGGCTGGCCGACTGCCGGCCCAAAAGAGGCATTGTTGATACCTGGCTGACGGGACAGACTGTCTCCCAGACTCAGTCGCGCCTCATCCCTGATTTCGTCTCCGTCCATGATAGTAATTGGTAAGGCTGTCTCAGCATTACGCACATGGACGGCATCAATAATAATTTCGAATTCTGCTTCCTGTGCATTTGCGGAAGCAGCCACTGCTCCAAGCAGCGGCAATAAACGTGTATATCGCATTGTCATTTCCTTTCATTCAACCCATTAAATAAATCGCCTGCAGGCAAGCGACCAATAAGTAAATTGTCAGATCAGGAAATGCGGAGGAGAACGTCCCTGGTATGGTGTATGGTTTTTGGAAAGGTAGTGGGTTTGGGGAGTATGAATCTGTTCTGCAATTCCCGGTTCCGCCAGATTGATTTCTGACAGGACAGGCAGGACATGGTCGTGAGAATCAAAGTGACAGAGCGCACAGTCGACGACATGCTGGGAGTGGTCATGCAGGGCAGAATGCTGGATCAGCTGCACACCCAGCAAACTGAGTGCCATGACCCAAACAAGCAGTAATTTTCTGGACAGACAAAAATTTATATATATAGATATCAGCTGGTA
>CAZKJY010000342.1:0-2640 GCA_964553165.1 uncultured Enterobacteriaceae bacterium | reverse complement strand
GAAGCCCAAACACGCCAAGTCTTTCAACTCATCGCGGGTCATGGGGCCGGTGGTATCTTGGGAGCCCACGGTGGTCATGCGCGGCTCGCAGTAGGTGCCCGGTCGGATACCTTCAACACCGCAGGCCTTGCCGACGATTTTCTGTGCCAGGGTATAACCGACTTTGCTTTCGGCACCCGGATCAGGACGCAGGAAGGCATCGGAAGGCTTCTTGCCCAGGGCTTCGCAGGCACGGTCTGTCAGGGCGCGGCCAATGATCAGCGGGATACGCCCACCAGCCTGGACTTCATCCAGCAGGAGCTTGGTCTTCAGGCTGAATTCACCGAGCACCTCATCACTGCCGTGCTTGGTAATTTTGCCGGCATAGGGGTGGATGTCGATGACGTCGCCGGTTTCCATCTTGCTGACATCACATTCGAGGGGCAGGGCGCCAGAATCTTCCATGGTATTGAAGAAAATGGGGGCAATCTGGCCACCGATACAGACGCCGCCACCACGTTTGTTGGGAATATGCGGAATATCATCACCAATGTGCCAGAGGACAGAGTTGGTGGCTGACTTTCGTGAAGAACCGGTACCGACCACATCACCCACCAGAGCAACCGGATGGCCTTTCGCTTCCAGTTCACTGATCTGCTTCACCGCATTGGTGACGCCATCACGTGGGTTTTTGTACATGGACAGGGCATGAAGGGGGATGTCGGGTCGTGACCAGGCATCGGGTGCCGGAGAAAGGTCATCGGTATTGGTTTCACCGGGAACTTTAAAGACGGTGACGGTGATGACTTCAGGAACCTTTTTCTTGCTGGTAAACCATTCGGCCGCGGCCCAGGATTCCAGAGTAGCCTGGGCATGTTTATTGCCGGCTTTGGCTTTTTCCTGGACATCGTGGAAGGCATCAAACATCAGCAGGGTATGTGACAGCTGCTTGGCGGCTTCTGCGCCCAGTTCAGCATCATCCAGCAGTTCCACCAGGGGGCTGATATTGTAGCCACCCAGCATGGTGCCCAGCAGTTTCACGGCATCGGCTTTGCTTACCAGTGGAGATTTGGCCTCGCCCTTGGCGACAGCGGCCAGAAATCCGGCTTTGACGTAGGCGGCTTCGTCCACACCAGCCGGAATACGGTTGCTCAGCAGGTCAACGAGAAACTCTTCTTCGCCCTTGGGCGGATTTTTCAGTAATTCGATCAGATCGGCGACCTGTTCGGCGCTCAGGGGAAGGGGGGGTATTCCCAGTGCAGCGCGTTCTTCAACATGTTTGCGGTAAGCTTCTAACACTACTTGATCCTCATGAAATAGGCTTTATGTAAACCGGTGACGGGCTCTAAAAAGAGGCCACATTCTACTTAAATCCGGCTCTGTTCGCCAGTTATGGCTGGGATCAAGCGGCTGCCAGTTCAAATACAGTCAATATTTACGAGCTCTTCCCTCCATCCCGGAAATGCTCGGAACACGCCAAAAAACGCACGTCCATGTGCAGGCTCGGATGGCGACTTCCTGTCGCCATACGGTTCCTCGCTTTTTCCCGGGATGGAGGCAAGGTGAAAATCCGCTACTGTGCTAGCAAGATGAGTTTATCCAATGACTTTATTTTGGTTCAGGGATACAACACAGCCCCTGCAGCAATGGTAGAATTCGCGAATGAGTCAGATTCGAACCCCCTGCATTGGCATTTGTTCTACCACGTCCCTGGGCGACAAAATCTGCCGTGGCTGTAAACGCTTCAATTTTGAGGTGATGCGATGGAATGCCTACACGGATGAGGAAAAGCTTGCCGTATTCAGGCGCATAGACCAGTTCAGCGAACAGATCCTGAGTAACAAATTCCACATCTACTCGGTGTCCCGCCTGCAGGATGTTATGCATGACTTTCGCTACTTTTACCATCCTGATCTGTCCCCTTACTGCTGGATGCACGGTCTACTGCAAAAATATGGCTATCGTATCAAAAGTCTGGACGAGATCGGTGTGCAGCTGACCCCGGCATTTCAGGGCAGATCGTTGGGGGATGTCCTACAGGAAACCAACGAGGAGCTGCAGCTACTCAGCGAAGCCCATTTCGAGCGCTATTTTCAGCGTTAAAGCGTTTCCAGTCTCAGGCCGTCTTCATTCAGCCGGGCATACTGAATCCGGTTTTCCCAGTCACTGAGGACATAGCGAAAAGCTGTCTGGCCATTGAGGGAATATTCATGCACAGCAGGGCGATGTGTATGGCCGTGAATCAGGCAACTGACAGCGTGATCCTGCAGGGTTCTGATCACCGCTTCATCCGTCACATCCATGATATCGTCTGCCTTGTTACTGCTCATGGTCCTGCTTTGCTCCCTGGCCCGGACCGCGAATGCCTGTCTTTCCGTAAGGGGCTTCTGCAGAAAAGCCTGCTGCCATTCTGGCTGACGCACCATGTTGCGGAAGGCCATGTAGTCGGTATCCCGTGTACACAGCACATCGCCATGCATGAGCAGGTATCTGCCACCAAAGGCTTCCAGCAGATAGGGCTCATGGATCAGGCCGGCACCACAACGGCTGGCAAAATCCTCCCCGATGAGGAAATCCCGGTTGCCGTGCATCAGAAACACCTTAAGACCCTGATCTGTAAGCTTACGCAGCGTCGTGGAAACCTTGTTGATTAGTTCATTG
>CAZKJY010000341.1:0-2646 GCA_964553165.1 uncultured Enterobacteriaceae bacterium | reverse complement strand
AGGCACAAGGTTTTGATCCTTGCATGCGGAGGTTCGAATCCTCCCACCCCAGCCAATTCAACAAACCGAATACGAATTAAGCAACGAACACTCAGCCTTAACCATAGAGGATGACATGCCAAAAAGTTTAATGGTGTTCAGCGGCAACGCGAATCTGGAACTTGCCCAGAATGTCTCGAAATGGCTGGGCGTCCCCCTCGGACGTGCGGACGTGCAGCAGTTCAGCGACGGTGAAACCAATGTTGAACTCAACGAAAATGTCCGCGGCCAGGACGTTTTCATTATTCAGCCCACCTGCCACCCGACCAATGACAACCTCATGGAACTGTTGCTGATGGCTGATGCCCTGCACCGTTCGTCAGCTGATCGCATAACTGCCGTTGTCCCTTACTTCGGTTATGCCAGACAGGATCGCCGAGTCAGATCAGCGCGGGTCCCGATCTCTGCCAAAGTGGTGGCCGACATGATTAGTGCTGCCGGTGTTGACCGTCTCCTGACCGTTGACCTGCATGCCGAGCAGATTCAGGGATTCTTCAGTATCCCTGTGGATAACGTCTATGGCTCGCCCCTGCTGGTGGAAGACGTCATAAGACAGAATTACCAGAATCTGGTCGTGGTTTCACCCGATATCGGCGGTGTGGTGCGTGCCAGAGCTTTCGCGAAACAGCTTGATGTCGATCTGGCCATCATCGATAAACGCCGTCCCAAAGCCAATGAATCACAGGTGATGCACCTGATCGGAGATGTCAAAGACAGAACCTGTCTGATTGTCGACGACATGGTGGATACTGCCGGTACCCTCTGCAAGGCAGCCGATGCCCTTAAAGAACAGGGCGCCATCAAAGTCGTGTCTTACTGTACCCATCCGGTCCTCTCCGGCAACGCCATCAATAATATCAACAGCTCTTCACTGGATACCCTGGTAGTCACTGACACCATCCCGCTGAAGAACGAAGCCAAGAATTGCAAAAAGATCCGTCAATTGTCGCTCGCGAAATTCCTGGGTGAATCGATTCGACGTGTCAGCAATGAAGAATCCGTCAGTGCCATGTTTGATCACAACTGATCATGGCATTCACGGTTAACTAACCCTTGCTTTCTGCCGGTCGCAAGCAAAAGCAAGTTTAACCAGGAGACTCTTATGTCCAAGAACGATTTTATCCTTGAGGCGAAAGCCCGGACTGACGTGGGGAAAGGTGCGAGCCGCCGCCTGCGTCTGGCCAATGAAATTCCGGCCATCATTTATGGTGCCAGTGAAGAACCCACTCCCGTCACAATTCAGCATAAAGATATTGCGCACGCAATTGAGAATGAAGCCTTCTTCTCGCATATCATTACCCTGAAAGTCGACGGCAAAGACGTCAGTGCGGTCATCAAGGACCTGCAACGCCATCCCGCCAAGCCACGAATCATGCATGCTGACTTCATGCGCGTCAGTGCCGATCATGAAATCACCATGTCGGTACCGCTGCACTTCATCGGTGAAGACAAATGTAAAGGCGTCAAACTGGAAGGTGGCATCATTAATCACATGATCACCGAGCTGGAAATCACCTGTCTGCCAAAAGATCTGCCGGAGTACATCGAAGTCCCTATGGCTGATCTGTCTGTCGGCGACTCCATCCATATTGCTGATCTGATCCTGCCACCCGGTGTCACCAGTGTTGAGCTGTCCCATGGTGAGGACCATAACCTACCTGTTGCAGCCTGCGTGATGCCGAAAGTCGAAGTCGTTGAAGAAGATACCGGCGAAGAAGCAGAAGCCAAAGCTGAAGCAGAAGATGCCGATAACGGTGACGACGAAAAAGCCGACGATTAAGGCTTTAAACGTCGACCCATCCCATGAGTGGAATCTCGTTAATTGTTGGCCTGGGCAACCCAGGCCAGCAATACCGTTTTACCCGTCATAATGCTGGTGCCATGTTCCTGGAAAGCCTGTGCGATGACTATCGGGGGGAACTCAAGGCGGATGGTAAATTTTTCGGACTGACTGAAAAGCTGAGCATTGCTGGCCAGGATGTCCGCGTGCTCCTGCCAACGACCTACATGAATCATAGTGGCCAGGCCGTTGCGGCCATCGTGCAGTATTTCAAAATCGAACCGCAGCAGATACTGGTGGCCTATGATGAACTGGATCTACCGGTTGGCACCACACGGCTGAAAAAAGGCGGCGGCCATGGCGGGCATAATGGCATCAGAGACATCATCAAGGCGATTGGCTCACAGGATTTTAACCGCCTGCGTATCGGTATTGGTCATCCTGGTCATGCCAGCCAGGTCAGTGATTATGTGCTGAGCAATCCCTCCAAAGCGGATGCCGAGCTGATTCAGGAAAATATTGACCAGGCCATAGCGATCATCCCGCAACTGGTTAAAGGGGAGTTTCAAGAGGCCATGAAAAAGTTACATACTAAACCGGGGCCAGCTTAAAAACAGCAAAACCATTTTTACACTGACCTGCAACGATACACAGGAGAATTAAGCAAGATGGGAATTAAATGCGGTATTGTCGGTCTGCCTAATGTGGGCAAATCGACGCTGTTCAATGCACTGACCAAGGCAGGCATTGCAGCGGAAAATTTCCCTTTTTGCACCATCGAACCCAATGCCGGTATCGTTCCTGTGCCTGATGCCCGGCTTGATGCC
>CAZKJY010000340.1:0-2663 GCA_964553165.1 uncultured Enterobacteriaceae bacterium | reverse complement strand
ATCGGCGACATTGGTGCCAGGTATCCCATTCGGTGACTGGGTGCGGGTCATCGGCGCCATCAACAGGCGATTTTTCAGTTGCAGTTTTTCACTGATGAAGGGGGTAAACAGTAATGAAGTATCCACGGTCAACTCTTATATTGCGAAAATGATAGGGTAGCAGCCTGAACTGTCGACTGTTAGGGCGACATGGGACTGTAGGTGAAATTTTACACTGATACAGGTCTGGTTAAAAACCGATAGCAGTATCATCGCCGAAGTCACTGGCGCCACCCATCAGGGTGCCTTGCTCCTGATCCAGCATGATGGCGGTAATCGGCCCAGAGGTAAGTTCACGGAATTCCAGCTTGTAGCCTTTGCGGATTAGCTGGCGCAATACCAGCGTATCCATGTCATTGCGTAGGATCAGTCGCCCAGGCTGACTGTAATGCTTACCAAAGGAAGAATTCATCTGGTAGCTTTCGAAGTTTGCCGCTTCGGTTGCCTGCTGCACATCCATTCCGAATTCCACGACGTTGAGAAAGAACTGCAGCAGCCACTGATCCTGACCGTCACCGCCCTGAACCGAAAAGGCCATGACCGGTTTGCCATCCTGCATGGCAATACTCGGCGACAGTGTGGCACGTGGACGTTTACCCGGCTGCATCAGGTTAAAAGGATTATTGTCAGCATCCAGTTCGAAACTCTGCATGCGCTGTGACAGGCTCATGCCGGTAGAGCCGGCGATGAAAGCCGGCATCCAGGCACCGCTTGGCGTCATGGACACGACCCAGCCTTCTTCATCTGCTGCCTGAATCGATGTGGTGCCGGCATGGAAGCCCTCATCATGACTCATGATGCTGACCACATTGCCGTTGCTTTCCCTGCGCTCAGTGTCGACGGCAGCTCCCTGCCAGCTGGGCTCGATATTGGGTTGCCAGCGCTGCAGGATATCCTGGTAGGGGTTGGTCCCGCCCTGATAGGGGTAGGGATCGCCGGGGCCAATATCAGGCTGGTTGACATCCGGGTTGATCGTAGCCGCGCGGGCCCGGGCATAGTCCTTGGACAGAAGCCCCTCTAGCGGTTCTTCCGGCGGGAAGTAAGGATCGCCGTAATAAAAGTCGCGGTCGGCAAAGGCCAGATTGAAGACCTGGTACAGGGTATGGATGTACTCGGCACTGTTGTAGCCCATGCCTTTGAGATCGATGTCTTCAATCATGTTGAGCATCTGCAGCATCACCGGACCCTGCACCCAGCTATCCAGTTTGTAGACCGTCATGTCCTTGTAGGTGGTGGAAACCGGTTCCTCAATGTAGACCTGCCAGTTGTCCAGATCTTCCATGGTGAACAGACCACCGGCAGCGCGGTTGGCGCGCACAATCTCTTCGGCAATATCACCACGGTAAAAACGGTCATAGGCGGCCATAATGGCTTCCTTGCGGCTGGCCCCGTTGGCCAGCGCCTGGCTTTCAGCTTCCACCAGCTTGAGCAGGGTATTGTGCAGATCTTCCTGGATGAAGAGCTCGCCCGGTCGCGGTGCCGCCCAGGCCCTCGGATTGGCGGGATCCAGATTGGGCAGCATCACCCGTGCCGTATCCGGCCAGATGCGCAGGAAATTCTTCTCATATTCAATGCGTTCCGCCTTGGTGCGTTCAATCGGGTAGCCGGCAGCCATGTCAATCGCTGGCGCCAGCACTTCCGCCAGACTCAGATTGCCGAATTCGGCGACCATCACCATCAGGCCGCCAGGGGTCCCCGGGGTGACAGCAGCGAGCGGACCGTAATCCGGGGGGTATTCGTAATTCAGGTTATTGAAAAACTCGGGAGTCGCTCCACTGGGAGCAACCCCCAGCGCATTGATCGCGATGACTTCGCCGGTATTGGGATTATGGATCAGCGCCTGGGTTTCTCCGCCCCAGCCCAGGGTGTCCCACATGGTTGCGGAGGCCGCCAGCATGGCAGCAGCGGCATCCACGGCATTGCCCCCGCGGTTAAACATGATGGTCCCGGCAGAGGTAGCCAGGGGTTTTCCGGCCACTGCCATCCAGTGCTTGCCATGGACCAGCGGCTTGTTGGAATAGCGTTCTTCCTGGGCCTGCAGGCCATTGATCAGGGTAAGTGACAGTACGCTGCCAATGAACAGGAGGGATCGAAAACGGCGAAAAGAGGTGTGATTCATCATGGGCCTACAATATGCTCTTGCGGCGTAAAAGGCCAGTGTTCCCTGCAAGTGTACTGCTGTCGAAGGCAGCAATAACTCCTTTGCGGAACACTACTCCGGCAAACGCATTTCTACGGTGACACTGAAAGCGCCGACCTCACCAAAACGACCCTGCTCAATTGTCTGGCTGCCTTCACGCATCTCGAATTCAATACTGCGATGATTATGACCGCCATTCTCGCGCGAGGCTTCAACATGCAGCAGGTAAGTCCCAGGCTGCAGCAGATTGCCGTTATCATCACGGCCATCCCAGGTCAGGGTGTATTCCCCCGGGGCACGGGTGGGACGTGTTACATTGTCCTTTTCCAGTGTTGCACGACGACCGGCCCGGCGCCACCAGCGCGAGTTGGTCCCGGCCCAGCGTTCTTCGGTACCCAGCAGCAGCAGATTCTTGATTGCTGTTTCCTCAATGTCACTGATCCAGATTGCCACATAGGGACGGTGATAGGTTTCATTGCCCTGC
>CAZKJY010000339.1:0-2668 GCA_964553165.1 uncultured Enterobacteriaceae bacterium | reverse complement strand
GTTCGTTTTGAACTGGGAGCCTACGCGCTTTCACCGGGCATTAAAATCATCGCGCCCTGGCGTGAATGGGATCTGACCTCACGCGAGAAACTGATGGCTTACTGCGCCCAGCACAATATTCCGGTTGATCACAACAAGGGCAAGAAATCGCCGTATTCCATGGATGCCAACCTGCTGCATATTTCCTACGAGGGCGACATTCTTGAGGACCCGTCAGCAGAACCGGAAGAGGACATGTGGCTGTGGTCCGTGTCACCGGAAAAAGCACCGGATCAGCCGACCTATGTCGAACTGGAATTCGTCAAAGGCGATGTGGTGGCAGTCAACGGCAAGAAGATGCCAGCGGCAGAGATTCTGGCAACCCTGAATAAGATTGGTGGTGAGAATGGTGTTGGCCGGGTCGACATTGTTGAGAACCGCTATGTTGGCATGAAAGCCCGTGGCTGTTATGAAACCCCCGGTGGCACCATCCTGCTGAAAGCCCATCGCGCCATGGAGTCCATCACGCTGGACCGTGAAGTGGCCCATCTCAAGGACGAGCTGATGCCGCGTTATGCCTCACTGATTTACAACGGCTACTGGTGGTCGCCGGAGCGTGAAGCGCTGCAGGCTCTGATAGACAACACCCAGCAGTCAGTCAACGGCACTGTCAGAATGAAGCTGTATAAAGGCAATGTCATTGTGGCGGGTCGTGAATCAGCGGACTCCCTGTTTGATGAAAACATGGCTACCTTTGAGGATGATGCGGGGGCCTACAATCAGGGTGATGCCGCTGGCTTTATCAAGCTCAATGCGCTGCGACTGAGAACGGCGGCCCAAAAAAGGAAAAGTAAAAAATAAACCATGAGCCTGGAAGAAACGCTGGTCATCCAGCTGACACCCGTCATGTATTCCTTTATCACCCTGGTGATAGCGGTTGTCCTGCGTTTCGCGATTCACCGGGCCATCATCGGCCTCAGTGAAGAAGGCTTCTTTGATCAGAAAATCCGCAATGTGTTTATCCGCCTGGTGAACTGGCTGATTGGCATTTCCTTCATACTGCTGGTGCTGGGTTTTTTTGGTTTGTCAGTGGCGGCCCTGTGGGCTTCGGTAACGGGTATTATTGCCCTGATTGCACTGGGCTTTGTCGCCGTCTGGAGTGTACTCAGCAATATACTGTGTTCCATTCTGATGATCATTTTTCCACCTTTCCGGATAGGGGATCACATTGAAATTCAGGAACCCAGCAATGAATTCTTTGTCCGTGGCAAGGTAAACAGCATCAATATGATGTTTACCACGCTGGCAACACTGGATGATGAAGGCGACATTGTCAGCCTGACCAGAATCCCCAACAGTATTTTCTTTCAGAAATACGTCCGCTGCTTCCCGGGTAAGCTTACCCAGAGTCTCAAAGGCTTTGTTGCCAGCGAACAGGAAGACAAAACTCATTAAACCCTGAAATGCTTATTTCCCGCCGGAAAAGGCCTCTGCCTTTAGCATGGCAAGGCGGGTGAACACCGGCCCGACTATCTCAAAAAATATCGTGGAAAAGATTACGATCGGAATGATGGTGTCGCGGTACTGTGGAAATTCGTTGGAAGCGACCAGTGCCATGCCGATAGCCACACCGGCCTGGGGCAAGAGGGCAATACCCATCCAGTTGCGGGTTGCGGCATCAGCATGACTTAACAGGCAGCCGACATAGGAGCCTGCAAATTTTCCTGCGCTCCTTAAGGCGATATAAACCAGTCCCAGCAACAGCACGCCCTCAATGGCATCAAACTCCAGCGTTGCGCCAGCCAGGATGAAGAAGATGATCATGAAAGGCCATTCAATATCTTCAATTTCGTGAAAGGCATATTCATGATGCTTGGCAAAATTTCTCAGTACCGCACCCATTACCATCGCGGAAATCAGGAAAGAAACGTTCAGCCAGAGTGCGAGCCCTCCGCAAAACAGGACCAGCCCCAGCGCTTCGGCAAACATGGGACGACCGGGGCGCAGACGGCCACTTAAAAAAGCGGCAGGATAACCGATGAGTGTACCGAGTACGGCAGCACCGCCGATTTCCCAAAACATGTGCAGCAGGCGGTTTTCAGTAGCGCTGCTGACGCTAAAAAATTCCGCAGCGGTCAAGCCCACACTGAAGATAATCAGGCCCCAGACGTCGTCGAGCGCAACAATGGCCAGCAGCTTTTTTGAAAAACTGCTACTCGTTTCGCTTTCAAGCACCAGATCAACCGTGACCGCCGGTGCCGTTGCTGCACTAATGCAGGCCAGCAGAATGGCAATCGCCAGCTGAGCGCCCAGTAGATACAGTCCGCTGCAAACGATAAGCACCGCGCCGAAAGCGGCGCTGAGGGAAATCCATAAAATGGGCTTGGCTGCTTGTATGATCAGGGATTTGGTCAACTGACCGCCAAGCAGAAAGCCGATCATGATCAGGGTGATGTTGGCGACGAGTTCAAACTGTTCGGTCAGCGAAGCTGGAATCAAACGAAACACCTCATCACCGATCAGAATGCCGAAAAACAGCAGGACAGTGATGCGTGGCAGAAAAGTGCGCCTGCCGAGAAAGTCCGCGCCCATGCCCAGCAAAAAGATGCTGCCCAAGGTAAGAATGATTTCCGTGGTTTCATTCATAGACTTTCTGTTTGTATTCGCAGAGGTCTTCGATGACGCAGGC
>CAZKJY010000338.1:983-2671 GCA_964553165.1 uncultured Enterobacteriaceae bacterium | reverse complement strand
GCCTTCGGGTGGCAGGGGGCGGAGGTTCAAATCCTCTCACTCCGACCAGTTTCAGACTGTCATATAAAAACCCGTCTCAAGTCACTAATCATAAAAAGGATATAAAAGTGACTTTAGAGAACCCTCCAAAAATCAAAGAAAAAGACCTCAGGTTATTGCATCCAGACTTGCTGCAATGGGCCGTTTTTTGTGCGGACTTTGATCATGAACTGGCAAAGGATATTTTGCAGCTTGCCTATCTGAAAGTGCTGGATGGTCGAGCAGTGTTCAATCAGCAATCTGCTTTGAAGACCTGGCTGTTCTCCGTCATTCGGCTGACGGCTATGGAAAGCATGCGAAAAAAACCCGTTGTTTTAGAGCACTGGGACAATGAAGCACTGGACAATATTTGCGATGAAGAAAATGTAAATATAAATGAATTCAGTCATGAAACCTATACCCGCCAATCCATCGCTACTGCGCTCAGGGACTTAAGTTTTTCGCAGCGGGAAATTATCTATCTGGCTTTCTACAAGGATCTTAGTTTGGCGGAAATTGCCCAGATTACCAATGTCAGTATTGGAAGCATCAGGACTTTGTATCACCGTGCCAAGGTCAGACTTAAAGTCCTACTGACAGAAGCCGAAAGCAGCACTGAAACCAAAGGAGTTTGCTATGAAAAACAGTATTCATGATTTTTATGCCCATGAACATCAGAGTGATCCCCAGATTTCGTTTGAAGAAAGTATAGGCAAGCAAAAGAGTTTCATTAAAAGCATGAGCCCTTATGCCGCGATTGCTGCAACAGTTATCGCAGGGATTTTTCTGATGCCGCTAATCGAAAATGGTGAGACAGCAATCAACAGAGATGACGATGTAGCTGAACCGTCACGGGTGCAATTTGCAGCATCCCAGCCTGCAGAAAATGCTGAGCAAGAAGGCAGGTCGGCACCAACAAATCCAAATTCAGGTATTGAAAGAATTCTTCCTATCGCTACAGTTTCACCCAGTTATCCCACTGAAGCAGAACTGCAGAATATTGAAGGCTGGGTATTGATTTCACTTACTGTATCGG
Source organism: uncultured Enterobacteriaceae bacterium (assembly GCA_964553165.1). GTDB lineage: Bacteria > Pseudomonadota > Gammaproteobacteria > Pseudomonadales > Pseudohongiellaceae > UBA5109. The sequence goes on along the minus strand of CAZKJY010000338.1, from coordinate 1,617 downwards.
CCGAGGGAGAGGTGTTGGACCCTTATGTGGAAGATGCTGAACCGCCTGATATTTTTAATGAGTCGGCGCTCGAAGCAATTCGTCAGTTTACTTTCAGGCCGCAGATGGTTGATGATCAGCCGGTAGAAGTGTCGGGAGTTCAATATTTGTTTCGTTATAATTTGGACGATTCAGAATAATCATTCTTCCTCATCTCCATTTTCTTCGTCATCGTCATCTGTTGCCATGCCGATCAGTTTGAAGGGGGCTTTGACGACAGCAGTGCCGACGGTGATGGTTGCGCTGGTAACGGCTGCTGCAGCCATTCCCACCGAGGTTGCACAGGATGTGCACAGGATAGAGCTCAACAGGATGAAGACAATTCTGAAACGGAGGCTTTTGAAGAAATTTGGCATGGTTCCCTATGCGCTGAAATCAAAAAAATCTACTTCGCCGGTGCTGAGAGAATACTCGGCACCGACGATGACCAGTTTGTTTTGTTTCAGGTAGTTTTTCAAGAGGGGTGACTCTTCCCGCAGCTGTTTCGCAGAAGAACGGATGTTGGCCCGAATCGATGCTTCCATTAACTGATCGCCATCCACTCCTTCATTCTCGATCAGGGCCATTACTGTTGGACGGATTCGGTCAACGATGG
>CAZKJY010000338.1:0-973 GCA_964553165.1 uncultured Enterobacteriaceae bacterium | reverse complement strand
TCCGACCAAATATTTCTAACGGTCATGGCCTCCAAAGACACTGCTGGTATTTTTTTCCCTGGCTGGATTTTTTATATCTTCCAGGGTTGCACTGACGGCTCCGCAACTGGAGTGACCCAGCACGACAACAAGGGGCGTTCCAAACTGTTCCACGGCAAATTCAATACTGCCCAGTTGAGAGGGGGCAACAATATTTCCGGCAACCCGGATCACAAACAGATCCCCCATACCCTGGTCAAAGATGATTTCGGCGGGAACCCGGGAGTCGGAGCAACCCAGGATAATTGCGAAGGGATTCTGCCGGTCCTGAAATTTTATGATGTCACTGATATGGGGAGAGTCTTCAGCAGTGACTCCGGCGACAAAGCGCTTATTGCCTTCCTGTAATGCCGTCAGAGCCTGTTCCGCGCTTATCATGGTTTGAATCTGTTCCTTTATTGCTGTCCTGGTAACATGATTATCTTCCCTGCAGGAGATAAGTCTCGCCCAGTGAAATTTCATCCAGATGACCGTTAAGAATGATGACATCCCCACGTTGAAACTCAAGGTCTTTCAGGGCTTCTTCACCAAAAACTTCCTGCTCGCGCTGTACTTCTATGATCTGCAGTTCCCCTGGCAGGGTAAGCTGGGTAAATTTTTTGCCACAGGCCCAGGCACTTTCGAGTAAGCGAACCGCGTGCACGACGATGGATTCCTGGTTGTTTTTCTTCAGAAAACCGATACGTTCACCATGGTAAAAGCCCCGTAACATTTTGTAGCGGTCACGACGTGATTTATCAATCATCTGATGTATGGTGTGACTGGGTACGTTCAGCATCAACAGGGCATGGGAGACCAGCGTCAGGCTGGCTTCATGGGTTTCAGGAATCACTTCTGTCGAGCCCATATCAGTCAGACGTTTCAGATTGGCATCATCGCGCGTACGCGTGAGTATCGGTACAAAGGGATTAATTTCCCGGACATGTTGCAGTAT
>CAZKJY010000337.1:0-2678 GCA_964553165.1 uncultured Enterobacteriaceae bacterium | reverse complement strand
GAGTTACGCAGCGCCGGAAAAATAGGAAGGAAAGATCGAAGGGTGAACTGCACTGTTGTGGCAGCGTCAACAGGGTCAGGAAATTTCACGCTGAGGCCTGGACTGTTTTGAGGTATGATGAGCTTATGTCAGACGATCTCTTTGATTCCCCGCCTTCCAAGAAAGAAACCGTGTATACGGTATCCGCGCTCAATCGGGAGGCACGTTATCTGCTGGAAGACAATTTCCCCGCCGTAGCGGTAGAGGGCGAGCTTTCCAATATTGCCATGCCGGCCTCCGGGCACTGGTATTTCACGCTGAAGGATGCCGAGGCCCAGGTTCGCTGTGCCATGTTCCGCGGCCGCAATCAGTTCGTCAAAATCAAACCGCGCGAAGGCATGCAGATCCAGCTGAGAGCCAAACTCAGTCTCTATGAAGGGCGCGGGGATTATCAGCTGATTGTGGACAGCATGAGCCCCCTTGGGGAAGGCGCCCTGCGCATCGCCTTCGAGGCCCTGAAAAACAAACTGCTGGCCGAAGGCCTGTTCGATGAAGCGCATAAAAAGGCACTGCCTTCGCTGCCTGCCCATATTGGGGTCATCACCTCTCCCAGCGGTGCGGCCATTCGCGACATCATCAGTGTCCTTAGACGCCGTTTTCCGGACATTCCCCTGACCATTCTTCCGGTCTCCGTGCAGGGCACGGAAGCAGCCCCTGCAATGGTCGAAGCCATCAGGCTGGCCAATCAGAAGCAGGGCGTACTGGCAGACCTTGATGTGCTGATTATTGGCCGGGGTGGCGGGTCTCTGGAGGACCTCTGGGCATTCAATGATGAAAGGCTGGCCAGAGCGATTTATGCCTCTGAACTGCCCATCATCAGTGCTGTCGGGCATGAGGTGGATTTCACCATTGCCGACTTTGTGGCCGATGTCCGTGCGGCGACGCCGACAGCTGCTGCTGAGTTGCTTAGCCCGGATCAGGAAGAATTCAGCGCTTTGTTTTCAGCCTATCAGACTCGGTTCAGGAAGCTCCTGGGTGACCACCTGAAACAGTCGCAGCAACACCTGCAGTGGCTGAGAAAACAGATCAAACATCCAGGCAGACGCCTGCAGGAACAGGCCCAGAAAATAGACCACCTGGAATTGAAGCTGCGCCGGGAATTTCACTACACACTCACCCAGCATCGCCATGAGTTGCGTATTCTGTCCCAGCACCTGCAGCAATATTCCCCCCTGTCAATAATCCGTGAGCAGGCGCAGGAAAATCGCTATTTGCTTCAGCGTCTGCAGAAAGGGCTGATACAGCACCTGCGTAATCTCAGGCTGCAGCTGGCTGAAATGAGCCATGCCTTAAACAATCTGAGTCCCCTCGCTATTCTTGCCCGAGGATATTCAGTCACTTACGATGAAAACCAGCAGGTCCTTACTTCCTGTGAGCAGATCAAACCCGGCAAGCCTATCAGAACACGCCTGCATGACGGTGAACTCATCAGCATGGTCGAACAGATCAGGCCAAAATCCGGCGATTAGATCTAGTCTGTGCAGTTCCCGTCTGTTTATTGATTAAGCCCCTGCCAATGCGTAGAATTTACTTTAATAATTAAGGTTAATAGCTTTAGTTATTAGCGGAAATCTCATTTTAATCATCCCTTAATAAAGTTGTAGTAGGCTCCTCAACTGCTTAAAAGTTGTTTAAAGTCTTCACGGCAGCTTTACTGGCAAGAGGAATATTGTGGCTGCTACTGAGACGAAGACAGTCCATGGTCTGGTTGTTTATAAAAAAACTTCCAGCACCCTGAAAAAACTGCTTGCAGAAAAAGACGAACCAGAAATTCATGGCACCAAGGTCTGGTTCTCAAGCTTTTTTGTGATCGACTATCTTGATGCCAATCCTCCCGAAAAAAATTCCCATATTATGGAAATAGGCTGCGGGTGGGGCTTGCTGTCGATCTACTGTGCCAAAAAATTTGGCGCGATTGTCACTGGCGTGGATGCCGACAAGCATGTGTTTCCGTTTCTGAATCTGCATGCACGCGCCAACAACACGAAAGTGCTGAAAAAAGTGGCACGTTTTGAAAATTTAAAAGTGGAGACACTGCAAGAGCAGGATCTGATTGTTGGCGCAGATATCTGTTTCTGGGACGAACTGGTAGACCCGCTCTACCAGGTTATTAAAAGGGCTATTGAAGCTGGGGTACCGAGAATTATCATAGCTGATCCAGGTCGCTCTCCGTTTCTGAAGCTGGCCAAGAAATGCAAAAAGAAGTTTGATGCTGAACTGATTGATGTGGAAATTCATAAACCGACACACAAAGATGGTTATCTGCTGATCATTGAAAACTGACATGACTATGGCTAGCACTGGTACGGATAAAATCAATCTGGATAGTCCCGAATTTTTTATTAACCGGGAGCTGAGTCTGCTGGAATTCAATCGTCGGGTTCTGGCCCAGGCCAAGGACAAACAGACACCGCTGCTGGAACGTCTGTTTTTTCTGTGTATTGCCAGTTCCAACATGGATGAGTTTTATGAAATCCGTGTCGCCGGCCTCAAACAGCAGGTTGCCTATGGCTCTCTACAGCGTGGTCCGGATAATCTGAGCCCTTCCGAACAACTGGATCAGATCAGCACCATTGCCCATGAACTGCACTCCGACCAATACAGACTACTCAACGAGGAATCGCTGCCTGCTCTGGCCA
>CAZKJY010000336.1:0-2685 GCA_964553165.1 uncultured Enterobacteriaceae bacterium | reverse complement strand
CGTCTTGCTTCTACAGCATCAAGTTGTGTTTGAATAGCAGACGTTACACCATTAGTGGCATAACGCTGATTGGCGTTGATTTTCAGTACCGGACCGGCATTGAGAATCGGGCCGTGATTGCCATCGTGGCGATCCGCATAGTTTGGATGAACCCCATGGGCATTATCGGCTGACACCATCAATGAACGGCGAATAATACGGGTCAGCCGTTCCGGTTGCGGGTAGAGGCGCTCAAGGAGTGACTGCAGCATTGGGCCATTGGCACCACAGGCGGATACACTGCCGACTTCTTCATGATCATTGCAGATCAACATGGTGGTCTGCCGATCGCCGCTTTCCAGCAAGGCTTTTAGGCCGGTAAAACAGCTCAGCAGGTTATCGAGACGGGCACTGGAAATAAACTCATCTCGCCATCCGGTAATGGCAGGTTGCTGGCAGTCATAGAAATACAATTCATAGTCGACAATTTTCTTGCCGGCCAGACTGGTAGAGGTATGGCTCAGGGCCTCGGATAGAACTTCACGAAAATCCTTGATGTCCTTCTTAGCATCCTTGAACAGAACTGGTGGGATATCCGTTTGCGGATTCACCTTCCGTTCGTTGTTGGCATCCCGGTCAAGGTGGATGGCCAGACTGGGAATCACCGCCACCGGCCGCTGCAGATCAATTAAGCCCTGACACAGTTTGCCCTCGCCGTTATCTACGATAACCCGGCCAGCTATAGACAAATCCCGATCAAACCAGGGGTTCAGTAACGCACCACCGTATACCTCCACACCTAATTGAAAATAACCCTGACGATTCAATTCAGGTTTCGGCTTCACCTTGAGACACGGGCTGTCGGTATGGGCCCCGACCATGCGGATACCCGATTCCTCGACAGGGATCTGGCCCATCACAAAAGCGATAATGGAAGAGCCATTGCGTGTGATGTAGTAGCGCCCACCCTTCTTCAGCTCCCAGGCATCTTCTTCTGGTAAGGACTGAAAGCCAGCATCATCCAACAGCTCACGGAGATTTTTGACCGCATGAAAAGGCGTGGGAGAATTACCGATATACTTCAGCAGTTGCTGATTGAAAAGTTCACTACTCATTGGCTTATATCCTGCCTATTGCCTTAACCCGATTGACTTTCCAGCCTGGCCAGCAGGCTGGATGTATCCCAACGACCACCACCCATGTTGTGCAGCTCATCATAAAATTCATTAACCATGTTGGTCACCGGTAACCGGGTGCCATTTTTCTTCGCTTCTGCGAGCACAATCCCCAAATCCTTACGCATCAGATCCACAGCAAAACCGTGATTGTACTCACCGGCCAACATCGTTTGATAGCGATTCTCCATTTGCCAGGACTGGGCTGCCCCCTTGGATATGACGTCGATCACCTGTTCGGCATCCAGCCCTGCTGCCCGGGCAAAATGTAATCCCTCTGCCAGAGCCTCAATTAACCCGACCACACAGATCTGGTTGACCATTTTACATAGTTGGCCTGAGCCCACCGGACCGAGCAACGTGACCTGACGGGCATAGCTATTCATCAAGGGCGCTGCGCGTTGAAAATCATCGGTATTTCCGCCAACCATAATCGTCAGCTGACCTTTTTCGGCCCCTTGCTGACCGCCGGAGACCGGCGCATCCAGGTAGCCAATCCCTCTATCCCCTGCCACTTTTGCCAGTTCTCTGGTGACAGTGGCGGAAACGGTGGTGTGATCAATAAACAGGGCGCCCTCCTGCATGGCTGAATACGCCCCGTTGTCTCCAGTAGTGATCTCCCGCAGATCATCATCGTTACCGACGCAGGCAAAAACAAAGTCCGCCTCTCTGACAGCTTCGATAACGGTCTCTGCCCCCCTACCGGGATAACATTCAAGCCAGGCCTTCGTCTTTGCCGCTGTGCGGTTGTAGACACAGACCTCATGGCCCGCACGACTAAGATAGCCCGCCATGGGAAAACCCATCACACCCAAACCAATAAAGGCAACTTTGCTCACGGATTAGAATTCCTAATTCATCATGATAATAATCAGCACGGCACCGAGCAGCAGGCGGTAAATAACAAACGGCAACATCCCAATGCGGTTAATCCAGGTAAGGAAAAGGTGGATACACAGATAGGCGGCCACAGTAGACAAATAAGTGCCCAGGGCTATATCACCCCAAGGGACTTCCTCGAGACGGGTCAGTTGCATCATTTTGTAACCGCCACTGAGCACAATAATGGGAATCGCCATCAGGAAGGAAAAATGGGCTGCGGCTGGGCGGTCAAATCCCAACGCCAATGCGGCAGTAATGGTAATGCCGGAACGTGAAGTACCCGGTATTAATGCGATAGCCTGGGCAACGCCCACAAATAACGCAGCACGCCAGGTGAAGTCGGTGAGTGGACGACTGCGGGCACTGAACATATCAGCAGCACCCAATAACAAGGCAAAGAGGATCGTGGTGATGGCAATCACCAGGGTTGAGCGCAGATGTGTCTCGATGAAATCAGCAAATAACAGGCCCGCAAGTCCAGCGGGGATGGTGGCAAGAATAAGCTGCCAGCCCAACCTGCTTTCCGGTGAGTCACCTCCACCAGTTACGCTACGTAGCCAACCTGTTATGAGGCCCTGTACATCCCGCCTGAAATACCACAATACAGCGACCAGCGAGCCAACGTGCACGGCAACATCAAAGGCATACG
>CAZKJY010000335.1:0-2691 GCA_964553165.1 uncultured Enterobacteriaceae bacterium | reverse complement strand
CCAGAGCGGTCCACAGCAGGAAATCGATGCCCGCACCAAGAATATCCGTTTCACCACCACGGCAGGCCCCCATCGAATCGGGATTACTTTCCTGCGCCGTAGCTTTGCGGAAACTGATGACCGGCTGCAGCCGCACCTGCCGGGTACTACCCAGGATCGCATACTGTCGTTCTCCTCTTTTGAAGTGCGCGGTCCGTTCAATCCGACGGGTATCAGTCAGACGCCTTCACGTGAGCGAATTTTCCGCTGTTATCCGACTGAAAGCGCCGAAGAGGCAGCCTGTGCCGAGGAAATCATTAATTATTTTGCCTACCGGGCCTACCGTCGGCCGCTGACTGACGAGGACAGACGTCCACTGTTTGAGTTTTATCAGGCCGGTTATGCCAATGGCGGCTTTGAGGAAGGTATCCGGCTGGCCCTGACCCGCACCCTGGCCAGTCCGAACTTCCTCTACCGGGCAGAGCTGGCCCCACCGGACCTGGAGCCTGGCACCATCTTTGAAATCAGCGATGTGGATCTCGCATCCCGCTTGTCATTTTTTCTGTGGAGCAGTCTGCCAGACGAAGAATTGCTGAACCTGGCAGTGGCAGGGCAGTTGAGTGAAGCGGGGGTCCTGGAAGCCCAGGTCAGGCGGATGATCGCTGATCCCCGCGCTGAATCCCTGGCAAGCAACTTTGCCTATCAGTGGCTGGAGTTGTCCAAGCTGGACGACATCAGTCCGGATGAGAATATCTTTCCCTATGCCTCCATTGCCGGTGATCTGCGGCCAGATTTTGTGCGGGAAATTGAGTTGTTTGTAGATTCCGTTTTCCGCGAAGACCAGAGTGTGCTTCGCCTGATGGATGCGGATTATTCCTACCTGAATGAAAGACTGGCGCTGCATTACGGTATCCGTAATGTCCGGGGTAACCGCTTTCGCCGGGTCGAATTGCCTGATTCCACCCGTTACGGGCTGATGGGCAAGGGCGGAGTGCTGATGTCTACGGCCTATCCCAATCGCACCAGTCCGGTTCTGCGCGGTGCCTGGATTCTGGAAACCCTGATGGGTACCCCGCCACCGGTACCACCACCGGACGTTGAAGATCTGGCAGAAAATGAAGCCGGTGGTCCCGCACAGACCGTGCGTGAGCGTCTGGAACTTCACCGGCAGAATCCCACCTGTTTTGCCTGTCATGCGGTGATGGATCCACTGGGATTTGCACTGGAAAATTTTGATGCTGTCGGGCGCTGGCGTGATCGCGATCGTTTCACCGGCACGCTGGTCGACAGTTCTGGCATTCTGCCAAGTGGCGAAGCAATTTCAGGGCCGGACCAGTTGCGTGAAGCGCTGCTGGCACGTCCACAAATGTTTGCCCAGGCCTTCACCGAAAAACTCCTGATCTATGCCCTCGGCAGAGCCCTGGAAGCGGAAGACATGCCAACGGTTCGTGCCATCGTGGATAAGGCTGCAGCGGACGATTACCGGTTTTCTGCCATCCTGCTGGCTATCATCAGCAGTGATGCTTTCCGGCTGAAACGGGTACCGGAGCTGATCAGCACCAGTTCTGAAGAGGCTGGGGGGCAGCTGACGGCTGCAGTGGAATGAATGGTTAAGGATCGAGTAAGCGGGCGCCAGGTTTATAAATGGCCTTAAAGCGATTACACTCGGACGCATAAAAGCCCTTGAAAAGCAGCATAAAAGCAAAAAACAGGTAAGCAGTAAGAAGCAAAAAAGGGCGCAAACACAGGAACAGGAAAAACAGGGTCAACACCATGTTTATCAGCAAAAAGCATTTATCACGAAGAGCCGTTCTGCGCGGTGCGGGTGCCAGCGTGGCACTGCCCCTGCTGGATGCGATGATTCCGGCCAGTACGTCGTGGGCGCAGACAGCTGCCAATATCCAGCCGCGCCTGGGCTTTGTGTTCTTTCCGCATGGAGCCGTGATGGATCGATGGGTGCCCACCAGCACGGGTCGGGATTTTGAAATATCCCAGATTCTGTCCCCGGTTGCGCGCTTTCAGGACAAAATGACGGTTGTTTCCGGGCTGCGCAACAAGCCGGCTGAAAGCAGCGACCCGCACGGGATAGTGGCCGGCACCTGGCTGCGCTGTGTGGCGCCGAATGATACCAGCGATCCGACCAAGGGCGTGACTGCCGACCAGATTGCTGCCAGCTATATCGGCCAGGGCACGACCTTCCCCTCCATAGAAGTCGGCACCCCCAACGGCGGACCCTGTGCGCCGGGGACGTCCTGCTCCTTTGGCAGTGCGCTGTCATTTCGAACGCCGCAGCAGTCACTACCGATTGAAAATGATCCGCGCAAGCTGTTTTTCCAGTTATTCGGGCAGGGAGACACCGCCGAGGAACGCGACTTTATTGTCAATGAAACCGGCAGCATTCTGGATTCCATTATGGAAGATGCCAATTCACTGCATCGTAAACTGGGCGCAGAGGATCAGGCCATGGTTTCCAATTACCTGGATTCCGTGCGTGAGGTGGAACGCCGTGTGCAGATGATGAAAGCACAGGATTTGAGCAACGTTGCTATTCCCGAAGCACCGGTTGGCGTCCCGGCGGATTTCGAAGCGCATCTGAAAATCATGTTTGACCTGATCGCACTGGCCTACCAGATCAATCTGACCAATGTTGCTACCTTCATGATGGAAAAAGAAGTCAGTATGCGCACCTATACCAATATTGGTGTTTCAGAA
>CAZKJY010000334.1:0-2697 GCA_964553165.1 uncultured Enterobacteriaceae bacterium | reverse complement strand
CAAAGAATTATTGGTCAGATTGATGATGAGCCTGACCGGGATATCTCCGGCCTTTTTGAGGGAGTCACAGGCCAGTGCGATAATGACTTTATCCAGCGCCTCTCCAGTGCCGTTGAGATTTGCCAGGGGTATATATTTTGCCGGAGGGATAATCTGCTGCTTCTCATCCAGCATCCGACTCAGTACCTCGTAATCATTTGAGCTGTCATTCTGCAGGCTGACCATGGGTTGGAACAGAAGGGCAAAGCGTTTATTCGCCAGGGCAGCATTAAGCTGAGCGGTCAGCGCCTCAAGATTGTCATCATTGTTGTCAGTAGTCTGTTGAGCAAGAGTTTTGTCCGGCAGGGTCTGATTGCTCAGGTTGAGTCTTGCACGGGCAAGGACGTCTTCGGCATCGCGGGCCTGCTCATTAATGGCAGCAATGCCAAGTGAACAGCTCAGTTGCAAACTTGGCAGAGCAGTGGTGGTGACATGGTTATTGATCTTGCTTTTGATGAAGTTGGCCAGTTCAATGGCATCAGGGAGTCTGCAGTCTTCCACCAGCAGACCAAAGTCAAAATCCCCAAGCCGGGCAGCTGAGAAGTTTTTCTTCACGGACTTCTGCAGAAATCCGGCGATATCCCGTAAAACAAGATTGGCGTTTGCCAGACCAATGGTGGACTGGATGTCCAGAAACTCATTGATCTCGACCAGAATGAACGCCGAATGTTTGTCCTGCCTGAGCGCATCAGCAATTGCCTGTTCGACCTTATCGAGGAAGAACGCACGATTATAGAGTCTGGTCAACAGATCCCTGTTCCGGGCTGTCTGGCGTTTTTTACGGTAGGCAATATTGCTGTTGCCGGGCCTGATCATGAGTTGCAGACATTCCTGCCCGTTCACACTCACAGGGGTGAAGGCCAGATTCAGTCTTTGCCCGGCGAATTCAAGCTCGATTTCCTGCGTTCTGGAGACTGTTCCGGACAGCAGGCGTCGGAGGCTATCACGCTGTTTGCCGCTGAATAAATCCAGCAGAGGGGTCTTTTCAAGGGCTTTAGCCGAGCTTGCAGCAAACAGCTCAGCATAACTGCGATTGCAGTAAAGATGCATGCCCTCAAGGATATAGGCCAATGCCTGCTGGGTATTATCCAACAGTGACTGATGGCGCTTTTCCAGTTCACGGTGATTGACAGAAAGCAGTCTCAATCGCTTTTTAAGGCGTTGATGCTCAACTTCACGTTTGATGGCAAGCTGAAGGCGGGCTTCATCTTCCGGGCCAACGATATCCTGAATCCGCCCGCTCAGCAGTAGACGGTTTGGTATCCGGGTGTGGGAGTCTGCCAGCACAATAAAGGGGAGTTCGAGACTGCTTTCCGAGAGAATTTTCATACTATCTTCCAGTGAAAGGGCGCTGTCCAGACCATAAATGACCAAATCCCAGCGCCTGCTGTTGAGAAGATCAAGCAGTTCCCGTTGGCTGTCTGTTCCCAGTGCTTTTAATTGAAGGCCCTCATTCCTCAGTCTGCTTAACAGTTTGTTCAGAAGATCAAACTGACTGGAAATAACTAGCAGATGAATGAGTTCGGCCTTGGTCTCTGACTCCATTTATGAGCTCCTGCCTGGCTACTTTTCATTGTAGCCCAGTTCCGGAAAATGTAACTAGGGAGTGCGCTCAGACGTGGTGTCCCGGGTTGAACATGCAGGGTTCATGGATATGAATTATTTGCTTACCTTTCAAACTGAATCACTGACCGTTCAGAGGACGGGCGTTTTGCTGGCTGCCCCGGCTTCTTCCCTGACCAGGCTGGGGACAAGATATCCGGGTAACACAGCGCGCAGCGATGCCGACAAGGCTCTGGCGCTGGATTCATCAAGGTCAAAGTGAGCGCTTCCCTGTACCTTGTCGAGCAAATGCAGGTAATACGGCAGGACGCCGAAATCAAACAGGGTCTCGCTGAGTTCGGCTAGTACCTGTACCGAGTCATTGATGCCTTTCAGTAATACGCTCTGATTAAGCAGTTCAATCCCGGCGGACTTCATCTGACGGCAGGCCAGCCGAACTTCTTCATTCAGTTCCTGGGGATGATTGCAGTGTATGACAATGACACACTTCAGTGGAGAGCGCTGCAGCAGTTCGCAGAGTCTGTCCGTCACCCGTTGCGGCAAAACAACCGGCATTCTGGTATGAATTCTGAGACGTTTTAAATGGGAGATCCCGGACAGGTGTTCAAGCAACCATTCCAGGTATTTGTCGGAGATAGCCAGCGGATCTCCGCCACTGAGAATCAGCTCATGGATGTCCTTGTTTTCCCTTATGTACCGCAGGCTTTGCAGCCACTGCTGTTTGTTGGGCCGGTTTTCAGTATAGGGGAAATGCCGTCGAAAACAGTATCGGCAGTGAATGGCACAACTGCTTGTTGGCATCAGCAACAGGCGGCCGGCATATTTATGCAGTATCCCCGGCACCGGATTGCTATCGCTCTCCTGGAGGGGATCACTGCTGTAACCAGGAACAGGCTGCAGCTCCACGGTCTGCGGCAGTACCTGCAGCAAGAGGGGGTCTCTGGGATTACCCTTTTGCATACGGGCTGCAAAGCTCCGGGTCAACCGCAGGGGGAAGTCTCTTAACACTGCAGGATCCAGGTCTAGTTGCTGTGCTTCAAGACCGAGCAGAACCAGCAGTTCCTGCGGGTCGGTGATCAGGTCAGCCAGGGAATC
>CAZKJY010000333.1:0-2710 GCA_964553165.1 uncultured Enterobacteriaceae bacterium | reverse complement strand
TGGCGACGCAATTTTTGCCATATTAAATTCAGCACAGGCTGCATAAAAAAAGCACTCCGTAATTTCTTGCGGAGTGCTCAACTTAATTCCGATTATCTTACAGGACGCCTTCATCCTGTTGCTGGGGTGGAAGTTCTTCACGATATTTGAACTGATCCGCAAGGTTCTGATCTTTTTCTGATTCAGGAATATCACCTTCAGCCACTTCAGGTGGCCGAACCCAACAGTCTGTACCCAGTTCCTGAATTTTTGCACATGCGTCTCTGGCTTCTTCATAGCTGGTCAGTGGCCCCGCATTTAAACGATAAAAATATCCATTTGGCTCTGCCATACGATCCCCAAAGTCAATCTCGGAACGACGCGGTGTCAAATGGCCAATAATATCGAAATATTTCGCCTTAAGTTTTTCCCAGCCCGGACGCAACTCTTCTTTCGTACGGTACGCTGCGATCTGCAGAGCCCATCCTTCTGGCCCAAGAAGCGCAGGAACACCCGCATCTTCTAACACTTCCGGTGCTGGCGCAGTTACAGGTGCAGGTTCTGGCTCAAATGCTGCAATTGGTTCAGGCTGAACTTCAACTAGGCGTGCCACAGTAATTGCACGTGTTAATTCTTCGTCATCATTATTATAGGTTTCATTTGCAACATCAGTTTTGTCAGTCAGATCATTGCCAGACTGCGTCAGAACAGCTTCAAAACGATCATCCGTCGGCAGATTGCTCAAAATTCTATAATAATTAAGATTTTCATTTGTCAGTTCCGGCCCGCTATCAATAGACAACAGCCGTGACGACATCAATTCATTACCTGCTAGCGCATAAGCCATTGCAAGGTTCTGACGGTGTGCTGCACCGGCATCCTTGTGTTGTGCTGCCTGCTTGAGTATTTCGATTGATTCATCATGACGTGACTGAAGGGCCAATGATAAACCGTAATTATTCAGTAGTTTCAGATTATCCGGGTCAACTGCCAGACCATCCCTGTATACTTCAAGCGACGCAGCCCTGTGGCCCTGCATATCAAGCGCAATAGCAAGTGAACTCATAGCATCAACATCTCGTGAGTTAACCCTGACGGCTTGCTGCAAGAATGGAATAGCCCTTGTTGGTCTGTTCAACGCCAAATAGCTAGATCCCAGCCCTTTAAGAGCTCTTGTATCCTGCGCATTTTTACTTATGGCCTTCTGGAATGCTTCGTTGGCTTCGTTATATTGCCCGATAGCACTAAGACTTTCACCCAGCCCAACAAGCGGTTCAACACTTGAACCATCCCATTTGTGCGCACGGCGGTATAGGGGAATTGCAGCGTTATGATCACCCTGCTCTGCCATTTCAATCGCTAAAGCAAGGAAACTGTTATTTGCCACACCTACCTCAACACGTTCCATCGGTGTATCACTGTCACTTTGTTTATAGACCGCTGTTGTTTGATTGCCAAAATGCGAATTTGAGCAAGCAGACAAAAGCAATGACAAAGTTACAAGTGCAACAGGTTCAAACTTTTGTTTTTTGCACTTAATTTGATTAAACGTTTTTGGTTTATTGAGTTCGGTCATATTAAATTCCTATCGACTTACTTTTCATTATTATTTTTCGTAAGACAGTTACAATCACTCAACCCACATACTGACTTGTCTTCTTTTAAATATTGTTCCAGGGCTTCTGAAATTATTTCCTGGCAACTTTTTCTTGAATGCGCTGCATATAATCTTAGCCTCAGGTGTTCTTCCTGCTCCATTCTCAGCGTCATTGCTATGCGTTTGCCTGCACCTACAGGTTTTTTGTTTGAAGGTGTCCAGTCAGTTGATCTGTAATTACTGGCTGCAGGCTTTACCTTCAAATTCTCTTCTTTGACAACTTCGTTATATTGTCTTTTCGTAACCTTGTTTATTTCTTTAACGGCTTCGGCCAGCATACTGCTATCTGACCTTTCAGATTTTACCTCAACTTGAGAATATCCAATCTCTGCCTGTTCAAAAGCCTGCATGTTTAAGCGGTGATCGGTGTGGGCTGGCTGTGCCGCGCCCTTTCTCGCAAGCAACATTCCCGATAAGCGGGCTTCTTTTTTTACTGTACTCATAATTGTTACCCTTCTGCCTGACGACGTCCAAATCCAACACTGTGTGTTGGTGCACGACGTAATTGCTGCGCCTGATGCTGGAATACAATTCTTCTGAAATTTTTCTCCAGACGATCATTTACATAGTTCCAAAGACTTTCAATTTCTTGGGCAGAACTTGATCCTGGGCTGATTTCCATAACAGTACGGCCGTCAATCATGCTTGAAGCGAAATCTGTTCTCTGATGGATAGTTGTTGGTGATACTGTGCCATGTTGTGAAAGTGCAATCGCTGCATCGCTTGTAATGCGTGCCCGGGGTGTCGCAGCGTTAATCACAAACATAAATGGTTTATCACTTCTGTCCGCCAGCTCAACCGTCGCTCCAGCCGCCCTTAAATCATGCGGACTTGGTCTTGTCGGGATGACAATCAGATCTGAAACAGCAATGACACTTTGAATGGCAAGCGTAATCGCCGGTGGGGTATCAATAATAGCAAGTTTAAAGCCCTGTTCACGCAATTGATCAAGATCAGATAATAATCTTGATACATTTGTCTGTGCAAAAGCCGGTGTCGGTTCTTCGCGCTCATTCCACCACGCCGTTAGACTTCCTTGCGGATCCGTATCCACGAGAACTACAGGCCCCGCTC
>CAZKJY010000332.1:0-2719 GCA_964553165.1 uncultured Enterobacteriaceae bacterium | reverse complement strand
TCGTGCCGGACTGGGCATTGCGATCGTTTCCACCAACAAGGGTGTGATGACTGACAAGGCAGCCCGACAGGCAGGTGTGGGTGGTGAAGTTCTCTGCACCGTCTTTTAACTGATAACGAAACATAGAGCAAGATTATGTCCAGAATAGCAAATGCACCGGTCGATTTACCAAGTGGTGTTGAAGCCAACATCGCCAATGGTCTGATCACTGTGAAAGGCAGTCAGGGTTCTTTGCAGATTCCCTTGCATGAGCAGGTAGAAATCGTCAATGAAGACAAGCAGCTGAAGCTTTCTGCCAGAACACAGGATAAAAATGCAGTTGCTGTCACTGGAACGTTCCGTGCGCTGATCAGCAACATGGTGGTAGGAGTCAGTCAGGGTTTTGAGAAAAAGCTGACACTGATCGGTGTTGGTTATCGTGCCAAGGCGCAGGGTAAAACCCTGAATCTGGTGCTCGGATACTCGCATCCCATTGATTATGAGCTGCCGGAAGGTGTGACTGCTGAAACACCAACCCAGACTGAAATCGTCCTCAAGGGTGCCGATAAACAGCTGGTAGGTCAGGTCGCAGCCGAAATTCGCGAGTTCAGACCGCCTGAACCCTACAAAGGTAAAGGCATTCGATATGCTGATGAGTTTGTATACCGTAAAGAAGCCAAGAAAAAATAGTTAAGTCAAAGAATTACTTGAGGCAAATAGAACAATGAACGAGAAGAAGAAATCGCGTCTGCGCAGAGCCAGAAGAGCGAGAGCGAAAATCAGTGAGTTACGAGTAAACCGGCTGACGGTTTATCGTAGCCCGCGGCATATTTATGCCCAGATTATTTCTCCAGAAAACAAAGTTCTGGTGACCGCTTCTTCACTGGGTGACAAGAAATCAGGCAATGTTGAGTCTGCGACTGAAATCGGAAAGCGTATTGCTGAAAAAGCCAAGTCAGCAGGGATAACGAAAGTCGCTTTTGATCGTAGTGGCTATCAGTATCACGGCCGGGTAAAAGCCCTGGCTGATGCAGCCCGTGAAAGCGGACTTGAATTCTAGAAAAGTGGAATAAGTTATGGCATTGAAAAACGAGCAAAACAAAAACGAAGAAGGCCTGCAGGAAAAGCTGATTCAGGTCAATCGTGTTGCGAAGGTGGTCAAAGGTGGCCGAATTTTCGGTTTTACTGCCTTGACTGCGGTGGGCGATGGTAATGGTCGCGTGGGCTTTGGTCGTGGCAAAGCCCGTGAAGTTCCACAGGCTATTCAGAAAGCCATGGAAGCTGCGCGTCGCAATATGATTTCGGTGAAACTGGATGGTGGAACGCTGCAGTATCCGGTTAAGGCTCGCCATGGTGCCTCGAATATTTACATGCAGCCTGCTTCGGAAGGTACAGGTGTCATCGCAGGTGGTGCGATGCGAGCCATCCTGGAGCTGGCCGGCGTGCATAACGTGCTTGCAAAGTGTTACGGTTCTACCAATCCGGTTAATGTCGTACGTGCCACGTTTAAAGGCCTGAAACATATGCGTTCACCCGAAGAAGTTGCGGAAAAAGGCGGTAAGAAAATTGAAGAGATCATCGGCTAAGTCGTTTTAGCCAATGTCAATAAGCAAAGAGCTAGCTGGAAAAAGGTAGAAAGGTAAGCAGTCATGTCAGCAAAAACGGTAAAAGTGACTTTGATAAAAAGCCCGATCGGCGCCCTGGAAAAACACAAAGCCTGTCTTTCGGGTTTGGGTTTGCGTCGTATCCGTCATGAAGTGGAACTGCAGGATACTGCTGCAGTGCGTGGCATGATCAATAAAGTCCGTCACCTGGTTCAGGTGGAGGGAGAGTAATCATGAGATTGAATGAATTACAGAGTGCACCTGGGGCAACTCAGGCAAAAAAACGTGTAGGTCGTGGTATTGGCAGCGGTCTGGGTAAAACCTGTGGTCGTGGCCATAAAGGTCAGACCTCACGTTCAGGAGGCACCGTTCGACCAGGTTTTGAAGGTGGTCAGATGCCTTTGCAAAAACGTCTGCCGAAATTCGGCTTTACCTCGCGTGTTGGCATGGTAACGGCTGAGGTGCGTACAGCTGAACTGAACAAAGTGGACGCCGAGGTCATTGATCTGGCTGCGCTGGAACAGGCAAACATCATTGATCGGAACACCAAGCGTGTGAAAGTCATGCTATCCGGTGATCTGAGCAAGGCAGTGACGGTCAAAGGTCTGCGTGTCACTAAAGGTGCTAAAGCAGCCATTGAAGCTGCCGGTGGCAAAGTAGAAGAGTAAGGGAAACACGGTAATGGCAAAAGGCTTGGCCCGCCCGGGCATGCAAGCAGGAAAAGGAGACGGTTTGGCTGAACTGAAAGCCAGGCTGCTTTTCGTGCTGCTCGCCATTTTTGTCTATCGTATCGGCACCCATATTCCAGTACCGGGTATCAATCCGGATCAGTTACAGGCCCTGTTCAACCAGAACCAGGGGACATTTCTGGGTCTGTTCAACATGTTTTCAGGGGGAGCCATCGAGCGCATGAGTATCGTTGCGCTGGGGATCATGCCTTACATTACTTCCTCTATTATCATGCAGTTGCTGACAGCAACCACTCCCTCACTGGAGCAGTTGAAAAAGGAAGGGGAGTCAGGACGTCGTAAAATTACCCAGTACACACGCTATGGCGCTTTGCTGTTTGCCAGCGTACAGGCCGTTGCGCTTACCACCGGATTGCTGGCCCCCATCGCTTTCCAGGCCAATTTCAG
>CAZKJY010000331.1:0-2748 GCA_964553165.1 uncultured Enterobacteriaceae bacterium | reverse complement strand
AAGAAAAGAAAGTGCGGCTCTGAGCCCGGCAGGATTCCTTACGCGTCGTCCATTTTTTCCGAGAGGTAGTTCTGGATTCCGATTTTTTCGATCAGGCCCAGTTGGGTTTCCAGCCAGTCGACATGCTCTTCCTCATCGTCGAGGATTTCCTTGAACAGGTCGCGGGAGACATAATCCTTGACCTCTTCACAGTAGGTGATGGCATCGCGTAAATCAGGAATGGCTTTCATCTCCAGCGCCAGATCACATTTCAGAATTTCTTCAGTGTCTTCGCCAATATGCAGTTTGCCCAGATCCTGCAGATTCGGCAGACCTTCCAGAAACAGAATGCGCTCAATGATTTCATCGGCATGTTTCATTTCATCTATGGACTCATGATGGCTGTGCTCGGCGAGCTCTTTCAGGCCCCAGTCCTTGAACATTTTGGCATGCAGAAAATACTGATTGATGGCGATGAGTTCATTTCCCAGTACCTTGTTTAAAAATTTGATGACCTGTTTGTCTCCCTGCATGCGAACCTCCAGTGCTTGGCGTTTTCAATAAAATTCAGTTGGTATTTTGACGGAGCAGGGCAGCAATGTCCAATGCCAAGTAGTTAATAAATAAGGAAAAATATAAATAAGAATGCTTATTGCTACGTTTAGCACTTGCTGAAACCCCTGCAATAAATTATGGAGAAACTAATCGTTTGGAAGCGTGTAAGAATGGTTCGCTTAAAGCGTTACGAGCGAAGTGCTGGCAAGGCAAAAATTTGCCAAAAGAACAATTTTACGAAGTAAATGAGCTTTTTGAAGAATTTTTTAAGGTTGCCACGGCAAATGGAGAAAACGACAATTTTAAAAGTGTAACCTAAACCGTCTTGAGCGCAGGCAGTTCGAGGCAAAAGTCAGATTTGCTGAAGGAGCATCCTTGAGAGTATGTGACTGAAGGAAATTAGGCTTTATTGAGACAAAAATAAAATTCAGAAAAATCACTTAAAACGTTATGAGCGCAGATAATACGAGGCAAAGCGCAATTTGCTTGAGGATTTTATACTAGTGATAAATGACGAATGGAAATTGCGCTTTAACGAAGTAGTATCAAGCGCAATAGTTTTAAGCTGGATGATAGGGGGCTTTCTTGGTTGCCGTCTCCACTATCAATTTCGCCTGCTGCATGCACTTGCCACACTGTGTGGACACGCCCAGGCTGCGACGAACTTCCGCAAAGGAGCTGGCGCCCCCGTTGATGGACTCCCTGATCTGGCGATCGGTCACTGCTTTACACAGGCAAACGTACATGGGTGATGTCTCAAAAGATGCTATGACTTTACGATGAGAATACTAAACTTAATGAGAATCATTGTCAACTATCAATCATTCTCTTTTAGTCGTTTTTCAGCATATTTTGAACCGATCCTGGCAACCTCAAGGGCGAGCTTTTTGGCCGTTCCAAAATCAGTTTTGCCGGAACCCAATTTGGGAATCTCGTCGACCAGATAGCAGGCGCTAGGCAGGGCCAGGGGGTTTATGCCCGCTGCCAGAAGATCGCTGCGCAGGGCCAGGTGATCCAGGTTGCGATTGGCGAGCACAATGATGCTTTCCCCCTTGCGTTCATCCGGGATGTTGATCGCCACCAGTTCCATTTCAAAATCATCAACCGCCTGTCTGATGCTAGCTTCGAGCAGTCCCAGGCTGACCATTTCACCGCCAATTTTGGCGAAACGTGAATAGCGGTCCTGGATATGCAGAAAGCCGTCTTCATCCAGGTAACCCTTGTCACCACTGAGATACCAGCGCTTGCCATCGAAAATCTGCAGAACCTCATCGGTTTTTTCCGGGTTATTCAGATAGCCGAGCATGACCTGTCCGCCACTGATGCAAATCATGCCGGATTCACCCGGTGGAAGTTTTTCCAGGGAGTCGGGATCAATGATACAGATGTCGGTATCCGGGATTGGCAGGCCGACCGAGCCGGGTTTTTGCTTGGTGGCCGGGTAGTCCTCGACTTCAAAATCATCCGGAATATTGACACTGGCGACCGGTGCCGTCTCGGTTGCGCCATAACCTTCAAGGATAAACTTGTCGAATTTGCGGTAAAACTCTTCGCGGACTTCAGCATGCAGTTTCTCTGCCCCGGCAATGGTGAGTCGCAATGAGGACAGCATCTCGGGGGTAATCTTGTGATTGCGGATATAGAGTCTGAAGAAGGTGGAGGTGCCGAACATCAGGGTGACGCCGTATTTGTTGATGGCCTTTGCTGTGCCAAGTGCATCTGTGGGATCCGGGTGACAGACAACAGGCACACCTTCCAGCAGCGGCATGAACAGGGTCGCTGTCAGTCCAAAGGCATGAAATAAAGGCAGGTTTGCCAGCACCACATCGTTTTCGCGGATATTGAGAATCCGCATGATCTGGTCAACATTGGTGAGGACATTACTGTGGCTCAGGACTACCCCTTTGGGTTCTCCTTCACTGCCACTGGAAAACAGGATCGTGGCAGCCTGATCTTTTTCGGCGGCTTGCAGATAGCGCGCCTTGAGAGCGCGCACTGAAGAGAATTTGCAGCGCAGCAAAGTCAGTAAGCGTTTCCAGCCTGGGGTGGCGGCCCGCAGCCTTTCCAGAATGACAACATTGGCCTCCTGATCCAGCCAGGAGGTATCGATTCCCCTCGCGGCCAGTTTCTGCAGGAACTGTGAAGAGGTGTAGACGGTCTTGATATCAGCCTGGCGCATAGCAGACTGAATGGCTTCCCGGGTGGCTGTGTAAT
>CAZKJY010000330.1:0-2755 GCA_964553165.1 uncultured Enterobacteriaceae bacterium | reverse complement strand
CAGCACTTGATGCGGCAGAGGAAGGTATAGCCGTGACGGTTTGATCTGCCGCGCGACCTGGGGGGAGGGAGGGCAGAGCCTGGACGTCGCTGCACCAGATCCAGCTCGACCCACAATCCATCGCCCTTCCGATAATGAATGACTATCGATCGGTTCCTGACGATGTCCAAAAACGCATGCTCGCCAGGCGCGACGCCTTTGAAGGGCAGTTCCGTGCTCTGGTGGATGCCTGGCCATTACCTGCAGAGTTTGATCGATCAATATTTCGCAATTTCCTGCTGTCGGCCATGAACACTGCGCCAAGCTGGGTACGCCCTGGCCGTTTCAGCCCAGCAGAAATTGCCCAGCAATTGCTACATATTTTTCGCCATTAACTTTCGACAACCCATTCCCTCCACGTGATCTCAATTACATTCTCACAATTGACTGTAACGGTCGTTTGGTACATAGCGCCCTGCACAACAATTCTGCCTTGATGCGGCAGAGTGTGATAAGTTCATAAAGGGCTGATCGGCAGTCAGCCCGCCTCAAGGAATACTGCATGAGTTATACAGCCAGGACCGACGACCAATTGCTGGCCATCCGCGTCAATGCCGGGATTGAAGAGATCGCGCAGCATGAACGTTTTGCTCATGCGGAAGCAGATATGGTGCAGGCGATTGTAGAGGGGATTGGCGGCTTCGCCGCAGGCGAATGGGCACCGCTTAACACCATCGGTGACCAACAAGGTGCCGCTCTGAATGATGGTAACGTTACCCTGCCGGTTGGTTTCGCCGAAGCATATGCCGGGTTTGTTGAACAGGGCTGGAACTCTATCGCTGGCGATCCCGATTTTGGGGGTCAAGGAATGCCCTTCACCCTGGCGGCAAATGTGCTGGAAAATATCGGCACAGCGAATATGGCTTTCGGGCTGCTTCCTACACTTACCGTGGGCGCAATTGAATCGATTGCCCACCATGGAAACGAGACGCAGAAGGCTGCTTATCTTCCCCGCCTGATCAGCGAGGAGTGGTCCGGCACGATGAATTTGACCGAACCCCAGGCAGGAAGCGATGTGGGTGCGCTACGCACCATGGCAACGCCCATCACAGATGGCGAACACGCCGGCAAATATGGCATCAAGGGATCGAAGATATTTATCACCTGGGGTGAGCACGATCTGGCCAAGAATGTCATTCACCTCGTCCTGGCGCGTCTGCCCGATGCACCAGAAGGGACGCGCGGCATCTCTCTGTTTCTGGTTCCCAAATATATGCTCGATCAAAATGGTGAGCCAGGCGCGCGCAATGGCCTCCAGTGTGTTTCGTTGGAACACAAGCTGGGCATCCATGCCTCCCCAACCTGCGTCATGTCATTTGGTGAGGAAGAAACCTGCATTGGCGAACTGATCGGCGCGGAAAACCGCGGGCTACAGGCCATGTTCACCATGATGAATTCCGCCCGCATCAATGTGGGTAGCCAGGGTGTGCAGATTGCCGAACGCGCACTGCAACATGCGCAAGTTTATGCCATGGAACGTGTGCAATCCGCACGCGCGGGAAGCCCTTCAAGAGAACCTGTGGCGATTATCGAACACCCTGATGTTCGGCGGATGATATTGCGTATGCGAGCCTTGACCGAAGGGGCACGTGCGCTGCTCTACTACACTGCTGGTCAGGTCGATCGCGCCACTCTGGGGATTGCTGGCGCGCAAGAACGGGCCGATTGCCTTGTGCCAATGCTCAAAGCCTGGTGCACTGATATTGGCTGCGAAGTCGCCAGCCTGGGCGTACAGGTGCATGGCGGTATGGGTTTTATCGAGGAGACCGGTGCTGCCCAGCATTACCGCGATGCGCGGATCACCCCGATTTACGAAGGTACCAATGGCATTCAGGCAGCAGACCTGGTCACCCGCAAGCTGGGATATGAAAATGGCGATGTGCTGCGCGCGCTGTTCACAGAGATTGCGAACGCTTGTGTGGATGTGCCGTCCCTGTCAGGTCTGGCATCGGATTGTCTTGAACTTATTGACTGGATGACCACTGCTGCCAGCCTTGATGACAAATTGGCAGGCAGTGTCAGTTTCTGCACCATGTGTGCTGTGGCTGTTGCTGGATGGCAATTGCAGCGGCAGGCTGCCGCAGTCACGCAAGAGGGTGGCATCCAGACAGAAATCAAGCCAGTTGTCGCCAAATTCTTTGCAGATCATATTGTGGCAGAAGCACGTGGACTGAAAGCGGGCGTTCTTAAAGGCGGAGCAGAACTCTACAGTCTCAGTTCTGATGCGCTGACCAGCTGAAGCCTTTATGCCCCATGCGAGACAACTCATAACATTTTAGGTGTCGACCGGACTTTGTAACGAAAATCAAATAATCCCCCAGAAGTGTTTAAAGCTAAATGCAAAGCTGGAAAACTCTGTCTCGATGTGCGATCCGCCTGTCTTCGTGAATTTGCGGAATGTTGGCCCCGGGATTCGATGACAAAACCTTACAGCAATAAAGCTCTGCCTTCAGGGACAGTTCTCAGGGAATGGCGCCTTGAAGAAGTGCTTGGCGTTGGCGGATTTGGCATCGTTTACAAAGGGCGCGGCATCTATTTTGACGAACTCGTCGCCATCAAGGAATATTTCCCAAGTGCCATAAGCGAACGGGACGCTGAATCGACGGTTGTACCGATTGATTCCGATGCCGAGGAAGTGCACGCCCTAGGCCTCAAGAAGTTTGTTGAAGAGGCCAAATTGCTCTGGAACCTCTCGACACCTTCACGCCATCCGAAC
>CAZKJY010000329.1:0-2775 GCA_964553165.1 uncultured Enterobacteriaceae bacterium | reverse complement strand
GATCCTTTGGTGCTGGCAATCCCGACACCGTGATAGATTTTTCCTTTCATATTTAGTCATTTTTCTTAATAGATTTACCAGTAGGATACGATCAATTCAAAAAATGAGCCTTTATATTTTAACGTAGGAGATTCATCGAGATGAGATCAATTGCCATACCGGTAGCAGACAGAGGAGAGTGTGCCATAGCCCTCAACACCAGTTTCAAGCTGGCGAAAACGCTTGGCGCGGATGTCGTTGGCTATCACGTCCTGGTAGAACAGGAATTTCTGGCTGAAATAAGTACTGCACAGTTATGGGCGGGAGCCGGTAATGGCTTTCCGGTTTGGACCATGGCCTCTGAAGATGAAGTCAATGAGAGCGCAAAAAATGCTGAGACGCTGTTTTTGCGTGTGGCCGGTAACAGCAAATATAAGATTTCCAAAAACGGCGGCAAACCCGGTGATCCGAAAGCCACGTTCAAGACAGTGTCAGGCGTTCTGCCACAGCGATTATTCACCAGCAAGGGCGCCCTGCATGACCTCATTGTGGTTTCAAGGCCACGAAAAGGCGGCGGTCAGCGTGCCCATGTGATGATGCTTTCTGCCTTGCTTGATTCGCCAACGCCGGTCATGATTCTGCCCCAGGAAAATGTCACCGTCAGCGGAAAAAATATTGTCATCGCCTGGAATGCCAGACAGCCTGAAGCGATCCTGGTCCACAGCTGTTTAAGCCTGCTGAAAAATGCGAAAAAGGTGACATTTATGACTGTTGGCAAACAGGAAGGTAAAGGGCCCAGTGGCGAGGACATGACCACTTACATGAACGCCCACGGCATAAATTCAGCTGCCATCACCGTTAAAGGCAAGAAACCGGAGAAAGTCATAGAAAGCGTCGTCGAGGATTCGAATGCTGATTTATTATTATCCGGTGCTTACAGCCGTGGAAGAATGCGGGAAATAATTTTTGGCGGCGTGACTGAATATTTACTGTCTGAAACAAAACTACCCGTCATCATGATGCACGTGTAAGGGCTGATAAAGACGACATTTCGCAGTTTCAGGTCAGCTGGCCTGAAACTGCATTTGTGTCTTCAGCGCGCTAGTCATAATGGCTGCATAGAGCAGGGCACAAAGTAGGGGAGTGGTTTATTTCTTCCTAAAATCACAGTCAGTGAGCCTGGATAGCTTCAACGATTTTTTCTTTAATTTGTTCGCCCTTTTAGGCTTTTTGAGCGGCAACTGTTAAGAACGGAACGCCCGCGCTTTCACATGCCGACGCTATAAAATCATCTCGATCTGAGCGTGATTTTCTTCTATGGCTTTTGTCGTTTAATTCAATAACGCAGACAATTTCCATTGTGGCAGGCTCACACAATACAAAATCGAAATGTTTTCTATTAATTTTATTAAAACCTGCAAACCTGGTTTTGCTATCTCCCAGGGGATTCAAAATATCAGCAACTCTTACTTTAGAAAAAATTCGATAGTCATCTTCAATTAAAGAGTCCAATACCCCTAAAAATGAACGCTCAGCCGGAGACATCAAATATTGGCGAGATTCATATTTATATTTAGGCTTGGATTTACCGGAAAATAATTTAACGAGACCAATTAAGACCAGAATGATAATAATGAATGGGAAAAGGGAACTCAGGAAGGTCATTGCTCTATCCTTATAGCAAAATGTAAAAGCTGAGTTTATACGCGAATTCAGCAAATTGCCTCTATTCTATGAGACAACCAGAGAATTTTATTAGCAATAATTCTTGGTTTATAAAAGATTCCTGATTAAAGTAGCACTGGCACATCTATTTAAAGGAGTTAAATAATGGCCCATATATTAAAAGCGATCTCAACGATAGCAATCCTAAGCCAAACTTCTTTTCTGTTTGCGCAAACAGAATTTGAAGATCCAATTCCAGCTGATCTCGTAAAAATATTTATGACCGACTTACTTAGCGGTGATGTTTATTTATATTCTGATATTCCCGAAGGGTTCCCAGTATTTACTATTCCTGACAATTATGAAGTACTTGGTGGTTTTAAAAACGAGTATCAGAGTATGGTTATTCTCAGAACTGAGCTTGATCAATCGCTGGCTGCTGAAGCAATAATTGACTCCTTGATCAGTAATGGCTGGCTGGAGATCGGCGCCCCTCAAATGGGACCATTGCAAGGTCTGGGTTTTGTAGGTGCAGAAATCATAAATTTTCCCACGAGGCTTTGCCATGATGACTTTGGGAATATGTCCGTACCCATTGAAATTTACAATGGGGAAGTAGTTGTCAAGGCCGCATTAAATGTAAATCTTGGTGGAGTGGTTCTCACTTGCAGTGAACAGCTCGAAATGAGTACCAATCCGATGACTATGAGGCAAAGATCGGGAGCAATTGAATATTTGCCCAGGCTTGAAACTCCAGAAAATTCCAATAACAGAGGTCGCTTACCGTTTATGGCTGGTAGCGCATCGGGTAGAAATGGTGAAGCTCAAGCAGATATTACTATTCGTGTTAACTGGTCTATTGATCAAATATATTCCCATTTATCCACCCAGCTAATAGACCAAGATTGGATCTTAGATACACAATCTACTGGAGAATTTACAAATGCCTCTGGCTGGACAAAAGCAGTGGCAGATGATGTTGATTTAACCGGTTTTTTAAATATCTCAAAAATGGACAACTCTGAATATCATCTTAGCTTTTCATTACGAACCAGGTAACAAACGCAATACTTCTGGGCTTGTTTTAAAGAATGCCTATATTTCCGGTAATAAAGATTACCGGAAATATGA
>CAZKJY010000328.1:0-2778 GCA_964553165.1 uncultured Enterobacteriaceae bacterium | reverse complement strand
CTGACATTCTGCTGGAAAAATACGGTGCCGATGCCCTGCGGCTTTATCTGATCAATTCCGGTCTGGTCAAAGCCGAAGAACAGCGCTTCACTGACGATGGTGTTAAAGACATGGTCAGACGTGCCCTGCTGCCCTGGTACAACTCCTTCAAGTTTCTGCGCACCTATGCTGAAACCGACCAGTGGCAGGCTGGGAATGACAACAATCAGCACATCGAGAATATTGTCGATCATTGGATACTGTCCAAATTACAGACCCTCAAGGCCAAGGTGGCAACAGAGATGGCCGAGTACAAACTGTACAACGTGGTGCCAGCCCTGTTTGAATTTATTGAGGATCTCACCAACTGGTATATCCGCCTGAACCGCTCGCGCTACTGGAGTGAGGAAATGACGGCAGACAAGGATGCCGCTTTTGCGACGCTGTTTCATGTGCTTGATGAACTGAATATCAGCCTGGCTCCCTTTGCCCCGTTTTTGTCGGAGCATATTTACCAGGAGCTCAGTCAGTTTGCCCCTGCCACAAAAAGCAGACCACAGTCTGTGCATCTGTGTGCCTATCCTGTTGCCAATGACAAGCTGATGCAGCCGAAACTGGAAGCAGCCGTTGCCCGCATGCAAAGTATCATTCTGCTGGGTCGGCAAAAACGTGAGCAGGTCAAAATCAAAACCAAGATCCCGCTGGCACGCCTGACGATCATCCATGAAGACCAGTCCATGCTGGACGAGATTGCCCGGCTGGAGAGCTATATCAAGTCTGAGCTCAATGTGAAGCGGATTGATTATTCCACCGAGGAAGCCCAGTACATCAATCTCTTCGCCAAGGCTAATGCGCCAGTGCTGGGTAAGCGCCTGGGCAAGGAATTTAAAAAGTACAAGGATCTTATTGAAAAGCTGGGTGTGCTGGAACTCAAAAGTCTGCAGGACAAAGGCAGCATCAGGCTGGATAACGAAACTTTCAGCACAGACGACATTCTGGTTTTCCGGGAAGCCAAAGCGGGTACGGAAGCGCTATCGGATCGTTTTATCACCATTGATCTGGATATAACGCTTGATGCTGCCCTCTTGCGCGAAGGCCTCGCTCGCGAAGTCGTCAATCGCATCCAGAAAACCCGCAAGGATCTGGACCTGAATGTGTCTGACCGTATCAGGGTGAGCTATCACGCTGACGACGAATTGCTGCAGGCAATCGATGAACATCGCGATTACATTGCCGGGGAAACCCTCGCCACTCATTTAGAGTCAGGCGGACAAAACTGGCGATACCAATTTGATATAGATGGATACCAACTTTCCATCTCCTTAGAAAAGTTGAACTGACCATGATGATGCAAACAACAGATGACCTTCGAATAGTCGCCATGAAAGAACTCCTTTCACCGGAGCAACTGATCAGTGAATTTCCACTGACGGAAAAAGCTGCCGAAACTGTGACCCAGACCCGGCTCGCGATCCAGGATATTATCCATGGCCGCGACAACCGTCTGCTGGTCATCAGTGGCCCCTGTTCTATTCATGATCCTGAAGCCGCGCTTGACTACGCCCAGCGCCTGCTGACTTCAGCCAGTAAACTGCAGGATGATCTGCTGGTGGTGATGCGCGTGTATTTTGAAAAACCCCGTACCACCGTCGGCTGGAAAGGACTGATCAATGATCCTGACCTGGATGACAGCTTCCGCATCAATGAAGGCCTGCGCAAGGCCAGAAAGCTGCTGCTGGCACTGGCTGACATGGGTGTTGCCGCTGCGACTGAATATCTCGACCTGATCTCGCCGCAGTATGTCGCCGACCTGATCAGCTGGGGAGCAATCGGGGCGCGTACCACGGAATCACAATGTCACCGAGAACTGGCTTCCGGTCTGTCCTGCCCGGTGGGCTTTAAAAACGGCACCAGCGGCAACATCCAGATTGCCGTGGATGCGATTGGCTCTGCCATGCACTCCCATCATTTCCTGTCAGTAACCAAGGGGGGGCATTCCGCGATTTTTCAGACCTCGGGTAATCCGGACTGTCACCTGATTTTGCGTGGTGGCAAGCACACCAACTACGATCCGGAAAGCATTCAGGAAGCCACGGAAAAACTGCAGAAAGCCGGCCTGAATCCCGCCATTGTTGTCGATTGCAGTCACGCCAATTCAGGCAAGGACCCTGATCGCCAGATCATTGTCTGCCAGGATGTCGCCGGTCAGATTGCCCAGGGTGAGAAACATATCCGCGGCATCATGCTCGAAAGCCATCTGCTTGCCGGCAGTCAGAAAGTGGTCAAGGGCCAGCCTTTGACTTATGGCCAGAGCATCACGGATGCCTGTATGGGCTGGGATGAAACAGACAAACTGCTGACCCAGCTTGCCGAAGCATCGGCACAGCGCCGGGAACTGTTGTCCTAGACGGCGTTTCTTGCAATCCCTGCCGGTTTCGGATCGCTTCAGTCAGCCCCCTGGACGATTGTTTTTAGTCCTTTTGCCGCGAGCGTGAACTGTTCACGCTGACCGCGGCACTTCTTCATTCCCTGGATAGCTTGGGGAATCGGCCAGTGCCTTGATACAGCTCAAGGACTCACAGATTTAATCATGTACTTTTAATACATCTTTAATTCAATTACAAAAGAGGTGACGAGTACATGAGTGAGAGCCTATTTGAAAAACTCGGTGGTGAGGCTGCTGTGGATGCTGCAGTGGATATTTTCTATGACAAAGTCATGGCCGATACCCGTATCAATGGTTTTTTTGGCGGTATTGATATGGACAAGCAGGCCAAAAAACAGAAGGCATTTCTGACT
>CAZKJY010000327.1:0-2796 GCA_964553165.1 uncultured Enterobacteriaceae bacterium | reverse complement strand
CCGGATAATCACTTTATTAACTGGCAGCAGGACCCCTTTTCAAATTATCTGGCACGTCTGGTCTTTCCGGAAAAAGCACGAAAGCTGGTTTTTGATATTGAAGTGATTGTCGACATGACCGTCATCAATCCTTTTGATTTTTTTCTTGAGGAAGGGGTAGAAAAATTTCCCTTCAAATATGAAAAGCAGCTGAAGAGAGATCTGGCACCTTATCTGCAGATCTCCGAAAAAGGTCCGCTTTTACTGCAGTGGTTAAAGAAAATTGACCGCTCGAAAAAACCAACCATTGATTTTCTGGTTGCAATTAACCAGATGCTGCAACAGGAAATTGGGTACCTGATCCGCATGCAGCCCGGGGTACAGACATGTGAAGAAACCCTGACGTCGAAATCCGGATCCTGCCGCGACAGCGGCTGGCTGCTGGTGCAGATTCTGCGTCATCTTGGTCTGGCTGCACGTTTCGTTTCGGGTTATCTGGTACAACTGGCACCTGATCAGAAGGCGCTTGACGGTCCCAGCGGCCCCGAAAAGGATTTCACTGACCTTCATGCCTGGGCGGAAGTATTCATACCAGGAGCCGGCTGGCTGGGGCTTGATCCTACCTCCGGACTGTTTGCCGGTGAAGGTCATATTCCACTGGCCTGTACCCCTGAACCCCAGAGCGCAGCGCCGGTCACAGGTGCCACTGAACCCTGTCAGGTTGAATTCGAATACAGCAACGTTGTCACCCGCATTCATGAGGATCCACGTGTCACCAAACCCTATTCCGAAATGCAGTGGGAACGCATCCAGAAGCTCGGCGGTCAGGTCGACAACTCCCTGAAAAGTAACAGGATTAATCTTACCATGGGCGGCGAACCGACCTTTGTCTCCATTGATGACATGGAAGGTGCCGAGTGGAATACCCAGGCACTGGGAACAAACAAGTTAAAACTCGCGACAAATCTGCTGCAAAGGCTGAAACAGGAGTTTGCCCCTCAGGGTTATGTCCATCATGGTCAGGGAAAATGGTATCCGGGTGAACAGTTGCCTCGCTGGGCCCTGGGCATCTTCTGGCGCACCGACAACAAGCCTTTGTGGCATGACCCCAATCTGCTGGCGAGTCCCGAGGATGAGAACAAGATCGCCGGAACAGCCTCACAAAAATTCATACAGGAACTGGCCGCACAACTCGGACTGGACAAGCGCTACATCGTCCCGGCCTATGAAGACCAGGACTACTATCTCCAGAAGGAAGGCGAGCTTCCCAAAAATACCAGAATCAGCGATAACAAACTGAAAGACCCGCTGGAGCGTAATCGTTTGCGCAAGGTTTTTGACCAGGGTCTGACGACAAAGGTGGGCTATACCCTGCCCCTGGCCTGGCACGGCGATGAGGAAAAGGGGCACTGGATAAGCAGTCGCTGGCAATTCAGACGCAATAAAATGTTTCTGATCCCCGGCGATTCCTCCATGGGTTACCGTCTGCCACTCAACAGCCTGCCCTGGGAACTGGAACGTGACTATGACTTCACCAAGGATCCCTTTGACGAACGTAAACCACTGAAATATCCGTTAAACAAAGTGGATAAAGACATTCCTGGCAGCAAAAAGACCTACACGGAAAAAATAATACATACGGCACTATGCGCCGAAGTTCGCAGTGACAAACTCTACATTTTCATGCCGCCTCTCAATCAGCTTGAGCATTATCTGAGCCTGCTGGATGTGATTGAACGCTCAGCCAAAAAACTGAAATTGCCGGTTATCCTCGAAGGCTACGAACCGCCACGGGATACACGTCTGAAGAAATTGATGATCACCCCTGATCCTGGCGTCATTGAGGTAAACATCCACCCTTCCGCTTCCTGGGATGAGCTCTGCAACAATACCCGGACGCTCTACGAGTGTGCACGAGAATCCAGGCTGGGAACCGAGAAGTTCATGCTCGATGGCAAACATACGGGAACAGGCGGCGGCAATCATGTCACCCTGGGGGGTGCAGAGCCGCAGGACAGTCCCTTCCTGAAATATCCTCAGCTACTGGCTTCCATGTTGCGCTACTGGCAGAACCATCCGAGTCTGTCCTATTTGTTCTCCGGCCAGTTTATCGGCCCGACCAGCCAGGCACCGCGAGTCGATGAGGCCAGGGATGATAACCTGTATGAGCTCGAAATTGCCCTGCAACAGCTTCCCCAGGGTGAAATTGACCAGCCCTGGATCATTGACCGTATCCTGCGCAACTTCCTGATCGACCTGACTGGCAATACCCATCGCGCCGAGTTCTGCATTGACAAACTGTATGCCCCGGGATCGAGCACCGGTCGTCTGGGTCTGGTTGAATTCAGAAACTTTGAAATGCCCCCACACTGGCAGATGAGCCTGGTGCAGATGTTGCTGCTGCGCGCCCTGGTTGCCAAATTTGCTGCCAATACCTATAAGAGTCCACTGATTAGCTGGGGGAATCAGCTGCATGATCGCTTCATGCTCCCCTATCACATCTGGCATGACATGCGCTGGGTGGTGGATGACCTGCAAAATGCCGGCTTTGATTTTGAACTGGACTGGCTGCTGCCTTTCAAGGAGTTTCGCTTTCCCCATTTTGGCCGGGTTCATGTTGCCGGTCTGCAGATAGATGTTCACGGGGCCATTGAACCCTGGCATGTGCTTGGTGAAGAAGCCACAGCACAGAGCACCTCACGCTATGTGGATTCATCGGTAGAGCGTCTCCAGATCACGGTCCAGGGCCTGAGTGGTGAACGTCTGGTATTGTGCTGCAACGGTCGCCAGATTCCCCTGCAACCGACAGACCGTGAA
>CAZKJY010000326.1:0-2799 GCA_964553165.1 uncultured Enterobacteriaceae bacterium | reverse complement strand
CCCCGGCGATCATGATTTCCATTATCGGCTATGTGGAATCTGTGTCGGTGGGCAGAACACTGGCGGCGAAACGCCGACAGAAAATCAATCCGGACCAGGAGCTGATTGGTATGGGCTCTGCCAACATCGCTTCAGCGGTATCGGGCGGTTTTCCGGTGACAGGCGGTTTTTCACGCTCGGTGGTCAATTTCGATGCTGGTGCCGAGACGCCCATGGCCAGCTTCCTGACCGCCATCGGTATCGCGCTGGCAACCCTGACACTGACCGGCTTTCTGGCCTACCTGCCAAACGCGACGCTGGCGGCAACCATTATTGTCGCCATCTCCGGGCTGATTGATTTCAGTGTACTGAAGAGCACCTGGAAATATTCAAAGTCCGATTTCATGGCGGTTTTTGCCACCATTGTGATCACTCTGCTGGCCGGAGTGGAAATGGGGGTACTGTCAGGGGTGGTTATTTCCATCGGCCTGCATCTGTATAAAACCTCCCGACCCCACATAGCGGAGGTCGGGCAGATTCCGGGCACTGAACATTTCCGCAATGTTGAGCGCCACAGCGTAATCACCCATCCGGGCATTCTGACACTGCGGGTCGACGAGAGCCTGTATTTTCCCAATGCCACCTTTCTGGAAGACCAGATTCTGATGCGAATTTCTGAGCGCGATGATGTTCGCCACATCATTCTGATGTGTACCGCCATTAATGAAATCGATGTTTCTGCACTGGAAATTCTGGAAGCACTTAACCAGTACCTGAAGGATTTGGGCATTGGTTTTCATCTGTCCGAAGTCAAAGGCCCGGTCATGGACAGTCTCAACAGGACCCGCTTTATCGAGCACTTGAATGGACAGGTGTTCCTTTCCCAGCATCAGGCCATCGAGGCACTGCTACAACGCCGTTACGACAAGGCACGTCAGGATCCGGATTATATGGATTACCAGATTTAAACCGAGGGCAAGAGCATTTTGCATCTGCGTCCTGTGATGATCTCTGTCAGAAAGGGCGGAGGTTTGGACAAAGAACCTGATGCCGGCAAGCTGTGACTTAAGTTTGATTAAAACTGAGCTGCCAGCCAAAAAGCGTGATTGTCGGACAAGCTTGCGCTTAACAGGCAGCTTTATCAGAATGTAGGCAGCTTGAGGGGTCAGGGGACACAGCATGGAAAAGAAACACCAGTTCAATTTTGCTTACTTTGTCATCGCTATCTGGTTGGTCCTGCTATTTCAGGTCTATTTCGGTCCTGCTTCCCGCCAGGCGGATATTTCCTATTCACAGTTTGAACAGTATCTGGAAGAGGGTCAGATAAGTCGCGTCGCCATCGATGAACGGTTCATCCGTGGCGAATTCAGAAACTCGGTGGATGGCAATACGACTTTTGTGACCCCTCGCCTCGACGTTGATCTGGCTGAAAAGCTGGCCACCTATGATGTGGATTACAGCGGCGTCGTTACCAATACCTTCATTGCCAATGTGATTTCCTGGTTTGCCCCGGCACTGATTTTCATTTTCCTGTGGCTCTTTCTGTTTCGTAATTTTGCCAACAGGCAGGGACTTGGTGGCATGATGAACATCGGCAAGACCAAGGCACAGGTGCTGGTGGAAAAAAATACCGGCGTAAATTTCGGCGATGTTGCCGGTGTCGAAGAAGCAAAGGCTGAACTGCAGGAAGTGGTTCAGTTTCTGAAACAGCCTGAAAAATTCAAGCGTCTGGGGGCTCATATTCCCAAAGGGGTTCTGCTTGTCGGGCCACCCGGAACAGGTAAAACCCTGATTGCCAGGGCAGTCGCCGGTGAAGCAGGCGTCCCGTTTTTTTCCATCAGTGGTTCAGAATTCATTGAGATGTTTGTCGGTGTCGGTGCTGCCAGGGTCAGAGACCTGTTTGAACAGGCCAAATCACATGCCCCGGCCATTATCTTTATTGATGAGCTTGATGCCCTGGGGCGCGCACGTGGCCTGAGTCCGATTACCGGGGGACATGATGAACGGGAACAGACGCTCAACCAGTTACTGAGTGAAATGGATGGATTCAATCCGGCTGATGGCGTCATCATTCTCGCGGCTACCAACCGGCCAGAAATTTTGGATGCTGCTCTGCTGCGAGCTGGACGCTTTGACAGGCAGGTGCTGGTGGACCGTCCCGATAAGCTGGGGCGCGAAGAAATATTGCAGGTTCACTGCCGAAAAATTGTCCTTGCGGCGGATGTGAAACTGGCTGATGTGGCAGCTTTGACGACAGGTTTTACCGGTGCGGACCTGGCCAATCTGGTCAACGAGGCTGCCATTATGGCGACACGGCGTCAGGCCGATGCGGTGGGTATGGATGACTTTGTCAGTGCCATTGAACGCATCATCGCCGGGTTGGAAAAACGCAACAGGCTGATAGACCCCGCGGAAAAAAACATTGTTGCCCATCATGAAATGGGGCACGCACTCGTGGCCATGATGCTGCACCCCGAGCAGGCCATCCAGAAGGTCTCGGTGATACCGCGTGGCATTGGCTCCCTGGGTTATACCATTCAGCGTCCCACTGAAGACCGTTTTCTGATCAGCAAACAGGAACTGCAGAATCGCATGGCCATTCTGCTTGCAGGCAGGGCAGCGGAGCAGCTTATCTTTAACGAAATCACCACGGGTGCGGCGGATGACCTGGTCAAGGCCAGTAATATTGCCCGCTCCATGGTCATGGAATATGGCATGGACGAGGAGGTCGGGTTGCTGTCCATGGAGCAGAAAAGAAACCAGTTCCTGCCACAGGAATACCAGCAGCATGATGACTATGGGCCGGCAATGGCGCAGAAA
>CAZKJY010000325.1:0-2799 GCA_964553165.1 uncultured Enterobacteriaceae bacterium | reverse complement strand
TAGGAGTTGGAATCCACCACTGCGTAATCTGTTTCGCCCGAATCCACCATAGACATCAGATCGAGCATTTCCAGGCCATCCATTTCCTGCCAGTGTAGTTCAGGGTAGTCCTTTTTCAGTTCCTGCAGACGCTCGCTGTGAGAGCTTTTGGGGATGACTAGCAGTTCTCCGTCAACGAGGTCCTCGACCTTGCTTGGGCGTTTGTTGCCGTTGCGATAAATGACTTTCTGGGAAACTTCGTAATAAGGGTAACTGAAGCGGAAGCGTTTTTTCCGTTCCGGGGTTGCCGTCAGCCCGGCAGCGGCGAAGTCTCCCAGAGGGCCGCCGATGCTGACCAGTACACCGGCAACAGAATCCCTGGCAGACACTTTCAACTCAACGCCGAGATGCTTGGCAAATGCCTTGCTAAGCCAGTATTCAAACCCACCCTGGCCCTTGGCGTTTTTAAAATAGGTCGTAGAGCCCATCAGCGTGACTACCCTTAGCTCACCCCGATTTCTGACTTCTTCCAGGGCAGTGGGAGCACGACTAGCAGTGAGCGTCATGGCGACCGTAAACAGCAGAGAGCCGTAGAGAATACGCTTTGTGGTTTTTTTGAGATGAAAATAAAAGCCTAGCATTCACCTACCCAAAAAATGTGCCAGTGACGGAAGTATGCTCTCGCTTAGACACCGCCCGCTACTGTTATTGGAGACGGGCTAACCCCTTATTTTTCTGTTCGTGAACGGGGTATCGGAAAGGTTATCACGTGTATTTACAGATTTCTCATGTTGAGGGGCCGTAATTGGTGCTGAGCAACGAAATCGGGACTGTACTTCCCCTGACGATAGCCGTGCAATTCCATTACAATAGCCGCCTTTCCATCAGTCCCAATCGAGTTTTTAACATGCAGATCTTTCGTGGCACCCCAGCACTTTCCGAGTTTAGAAAACAACAGCTGCTTCGTGAGTTGCAGGAGGTTGATGCCGGGGTTGAAAGTCTCTATTCCGAGTACCTGCACTTTGCTGATTTGGAGCGACCACTAAGTGGTCAGGAAGCGGCGACCCTTGAATCCCTGCTTAAATACGGCCCGAGGCGAGAACCTGGGTCATTACGTGGCCAGTTAATGCTGGTGACGCCACGTCCCGGTACGATTTCACCCTGGTCCAGTAAAGCAACGGATATCGCACACAACGCGGGGCTGGATGCGATCAGGCGTTTGGAACGTGGTGTGGCTTATTACCTGAGAGGCAGCCTGGCACCTGGCAAACAGCAAGCGCTCAAAGCCTGTTTACACGACCGGATGGTCGAAACCGTACTCGACGCGGAGGACAATGCGGTCCAGCTGTTTAAGCACCAGCAACCCCAGCCGATGACTTCCGTTCCTGTCATTTCTCAGGGCAAACCGGCGTTAGCCGAAGCCAATGTTAACCTGGGGCTGGCGTTGGCTGATGATGAGATTGACTACCTGGTAAACAGTTTTAATGAGCTGGGCAGGGACCCCACAGATGTTGAGTTGATGATGTTTGCTCAGGCCAACTCTGAGCATTGTCGCCATAAAATCTTTAATGCCAGTTGGACGATTAATGGCCAGGATCAGGAACGGTCACTGTTTTCCATGATCAAGAACACCTACGAGCTGGGTGGGGACAATGTTCTGTCGGCCTATGCGGATAACGCCTCGGTAGTGGTTGGCAGTACGGCGGGGCGCTTTTATCCCGATCCAGACACCCAGGTTTATGGCTACAGTCAGGAAGCTATTCACCTGTTAATGAAGGTTGAAACCCACAATCACCCGACGGCTATTGCGCCCTTTTCCGGTGCTGGTACGGGCTCAGGTGGAGAAATTCGAGATGAAGGTGCGGTAGGCCGCGGTTCCAAGCCAAAGGTCGGTCTTACCGGGTTCACCGTTTCCAACCTGCAAATACCGGGTTTTCTGAGGCCATGGGAACAGCCCTATGGCAAGCCGGATCGTATTGCCAGTGCGCTGGATATCATGATTGAAGGCCCCATCGGTGGTGCTGCATTCAACAATGAATTTGGCAGGCCCAACCTGTGCGGGTATTTCCGGTCTTTTGAAGAGCAATTTGATGGCGAACGGCGCGGCTATCATAAACCCATCATGATCGCCGGTGGCTATGGCAACATTCGCGCCGAGCATGTCGACAAACCGCCATTTCAGGCGGGCTGTCAACTCATTGTACTGGGTGGCCCGGCGATGTTGATTGGCCTCGGTGGTGGTGCTGCATCGTCCATGGCATCAGGCAGCAGCGCCGAGGATCTCGATTTTGCCTCGGTGCAACGCCAGAACCCCGAAATAGAACGCCGTTGTCAGGAAGTGATTGACCGCTGCTGGCAGTTGGGAGGCAGTAACCCCATTGCGTTTATTCACGATGTTGGAGCGGGGGGGTTATCCAATGCATTCCCGGAACTGGTAAAAGATGGTGGTTGCGGTGGTCGCTTTGAGCTGCGGAATGTCCCCAATGATGAACCCGGCATGTCGCCGCTTGCTATCTGGTGCAACGAGGCCCAGGAGCGATATGTTCTGGCCGTCAAACCTGAAGATCTGGCCCGGTTCGAGGCTATCTGTCAGCGTGAGCGATGCCCCCATGCGGGTGTGGGTGAGGCTACGGATGAAAAGCATTTGCTGTTGAACGATACCCATTTCGCGTCCAAGCCTGTGGACTTGCCCATGTCCGTGCTGTTTGGCAAGCCGCCGAAAATGCACCGTTCTGCCGAAACCCGTTCAATTCCGGTTCAGCCATTCAGCGGTCTGTCCATTAGTCTTGACGATGCTGTCGAGCGTGTACTGAGCCATCC
>CAZKJY010000324.1:0-2822 GCA_964553165.1 uncultured Enterobacteriaceae bacterium | reverse complement strand
CGGGCTACGACGCGCCTGACCACTTCAGGATGGCAGAGTCCGGCACCCGCACGCAGGGTATCGTTTATATGCGACTCGTCACTGTCCTTTTCGTCCAGTACTGCAGCAATACCTCCCTGGGCGTAATAGGTGCTGCCCTGCTGCAGTGAGCTCTTCGACAACACGGTAACCCTGGCAAATTCGGCAATTTTCAGGGCCAGACTGAGACCGGCAGCGCCACCACCTATGACAAGCACATCATGATTGCTGTATGCTGTTACTGAAGGAGAATCCATAAGCATATTATTCGATTGATTTTAAGCTATTTTAGCCGTTCAATGGCAAAGCGTAATCCTTGGGGAAGTGGCCCAAAATGGCCAGAGAAAAGCATACAGACCAGCAACTAGTACAACAGGTGTTCAAGGGTAATAACCATGCCTTTGATCTATTGGTGTTACGTTATCAACACCGGATACTGGCGCTTGTATCACGATTTATCCGTGACCAGAATGAAGCTGAGGATGTAACCCAGGAAGTCTTCATCAAAGCCTACCGTGCCTTGCCAAAATTTCGTGGAGACAGCGCATTCTATACTTGGCTCTATCGAATAGCGATCAATACTGCAAAAAATCATATGGTGACGAAAGGGCGACGCCCCCCGGATACGGATGTAGATCTTGGGGATGCCGATCTGGCTGAACTGCCAACAGAACTGGTAGATAACAGCTCGCCTGAGGCTGCACTGAGTACCGGCGAATTGCAGCAGCTGATCGATAAAGCGATAGAGGATCTCCCGGAAGATCTTCGAACAGCCTTTACGCTGAGAGAGTTTGGGGGCCTCAGCTATGAAGAAATTACCGAGGTCATGGGTTGCCCCGTGGGGACCGTCCGCTCAAGGATTTTCCGTGCCAGGGAAGCACTGGACAATGTTATAAGGCCCTTCCTTGAAGGAGAGGACATCCCTGAGCTTCCTCTGGGTAACAGCAAGGATGCCTGAAATATGCAAATTTTTTTCAAAAACGGGAATTTTTCTGAAATCCCGCTGTCTAGTCTGAAAGAACTGATGTTTCTGAGGTGTGAATGAGTCGTAAGAACAACAAAAATAGCAGTACACTGACGGGTCGTGACGAAACCCTGCATGAGTCCATGTCCGCATTCATGGATGGAGAAGCCAGCGAATTTGAATACCATCGTCTGCTCAGGGAATGCGCCAGCGATGAACAGTTAAAACGCAAGTGGTCACGCTATCACTTTATCAGCGCCCATCTCCGTGGTGAAATCCACCAGGGCAGTGCCAGTTTCAGGGCCAAAGCCAATAGTGGCGCCCAGACTGGCCGTGATTTCCTGGCCAGAGTGCATGCGCAACTGGCAGAAGAAGGGGTCCCAGGTTTTACCGCTCCGGTTCAGCAGCCGGTCCCGCAACAGGCTGTCACAGCAGGCTCTGAAACTGAAATCCGGCAGAAGCACTCTGATCAGAGCGAGCATGGCCTGATCTGGAAAATTGGCCAGCTGGCTGTTGCTGCTTCAGTTGCTTTGACAGTTCTGCTTACCAGTCAGTTACTTAATCAGCCAGGCCCCCAGACCGTCACCCCGCAGATTGCCGAACAGACCCAAGCCCAGGTTCCTGAATTCAATGGCAACTATGCACCAACCGAATTTAACCGTATTCCCAGCCTGAACGCCGAAATGGCCGGAATCGATGATTTTAACGAAGTAGCCAGAGACAGATTGCGTCGGGCCGTTTACCAGGAGTTCGTCGGTGAACCTCAAGAACAGATTGAGATCCCGGTTAATTTCAGTGTGACAAGAGGTAATCAGCAATAGCACTGAAAAGTACCGAAGTCCTGCTGCTGTCTTCACTTTCAGGGCTGTTGAGCTGACAGCCTTTATCCACCGATCACGCCCACGCCTGTTGTGCTTTTCCACCTAACATGGCTTATTATTCCTCCTATTCCTCCAGGAATTATGAAAAGTCCACCCGATGACCCACATGCTAAGAGAATCCATCCTCGTCACAGCGTTAACACCTGAGACGATCAGGGTATCCCGAAAACAACAAGGGGTCTGTCAGTCCTGCCAGTTGAAACCCGCATGTGGAGAGCAGTTTCTGCAAGCCATGCCTTCCCGACGGGATTTTCTGCTCCCCAGGAAATTTTTCCACGGCCAGGCAGAGAATAAGCTGGTGGAGGGGCAGGAACTTACCCTTGAATTGGGTGCGGCAAGCCTGGTCAGGCTGTCTTTGTTGCTCTATTTTCTGCCATTGGTGCTGATGTTCCCGGTCATGTTATTGTGTGAGTTATGGGGAGGCTCGGAACTTGTCACTGTACTGGCGGTATTTGCTACCCTGGGCTTAAGTTACTGTATATTGCACCGTCTTCTGCCAAAGCAGTTATTATCTGCACAATTGAAGCTATTTGCGGATCCGCGTTCTGTTCAGCAAAGCACGAATCAGGAAGGAAAGGTTTTGAATCATGAAGAAATATCCCTGTAAATTTTTAATTTTTTGCTTCAGTCTGCTTGTGGTCTGCCAGGCACAGGCACAGCAGCTGCCGGATTTTACTGAACTCGTTGAAAAATCAGCACCTGCTATCGTCAATATCAGCACGCGTAGTACCGGAGGCTATCGGCCTGAATTTTCCAATCCGCAGGACATTGAAGAATTTGAAGAATTACTGCGTCAGTTTGGCGACCAGTTGCCGGAAGGTTTCGATCTGGGGGAACAGCCCCGTAACTCCCTGGGCTCCGGATTTATCATCAGCGATGATGGCTATATTGTTACCAACCATCATGTCATCGCCGGTGCCGATGAAATCACTATTACCCTGAATGACCAGCGTCAGTTT
>CAZKJY010000323.1:0-2837 GCA_964553165.1 uncultured Enterobacteriaceae bacterium | reverse complement strand
TCTCTGGAGAAAAACGATTTTGTGGTGGCACTGGATGTCGTCGGCAAGAGCCTGGGGACTGAAAAACTGGCCCAGTCTCTCCAGGGCTTGCGGGACGAGGCCAGGGATCTCGCGCTGCTGGTGGGAGGGGCCGATGGTCTTGCGCCATCAATACTGCGGGAGGCAGATGCCAGCTGGTCCCTGTCTGCGCTGACCTTTCCCCATCCCCTGGTCCGACTCATTGTCGCCGAACAGATTTACCGGGCCTGGTCCCTGCTGCAGGGTCATCCCTATCACCGGCAATAAACACCGATTAATGTCACAATGATTGATTATGGACAAGACAGCATGGTCTTGTCTTCCTACAATCAAGTCGACCATTTCCACAGGTGGGGTCCATGGATACGGCAGCAAAACAGGTAATCCTGAAAGCACGCAGACTCAGCAAGGTCTATCAGGCCGGTGAGATGGTGGTGCATGCCCTCAAAGAGGTGTCGCTGGATTTGCTGGAGGGGGAGCTTGCTGTCATTCTCGGGGCTTCCGGCAGCGGCAAATCAACCCTGCTGAATATTCTCGGTGGTCTGGATACCCCCAGCAGCGGTGAACTTTTCTACCGGGATGAAAATCTTTCACTGAGCGGTGATCGGCGTCTCACCGAGTACCGGCGTGAGCATGTAGGTTTTGTGTTTCAGTTTTATAACCTGATTCCCAGCCTGACGGCGCGGGAAAATGTGGCGCTGGAAACCGATATCATGGCAGAAGCCATGTCGCCGGAAGAGGCACTGGAACTGGTCGGGCTGAAGGACCGCATGCACCATTTCCCTTCGCAGTTATCCGGCGGTGAACAGCAACGGGTCGCCATTGCCCGGGCTGTCGCCAAACGTCCCCATATCCTGCTCTGTGATGAGCCCACCGGAGCACTGGATGCTAGTACCGGCAGACTGGTGTTATCGGTGATCAGCAAAGTCAACCAGGAAACCGGCACAACAACGGCCATCATCACCCACAATGCGGCGATTGGTTCCATGGGCGATACCGTCATCAAAATGAGCAGCGGGGAGATCGTGGAGACAGTGCATAACGCAAAGCGTGCCGAGCTGGAAAGCATCGTCTGGTAATGCGCGCGCTCAATACAAAACTCTGGCGTGAATTGTGGCGGCTGAAAATGCAGATTCTGTCAATTGCCCTGGTTGTTGCGACCGGCATCATGTCAGTCATCACCATGCGCGGGACCTATGATTCACTGGTCGTAGCACAGCAGAATTATTACGCCCAGACCCGTTTTGCCGACCTCTGGGCCCCTCTGGTCAGGGCGCCTATGACGCTGCTCGATAAACTGCTGCAGATACCCGGACTTGAACAGATTGACACGCGGGTGACCCTGCTGGCTACCCTGGATATCGACGGGCTGGATATTCCCGCTCAGGGACGCTTTGTGTCAGTCCCCGAACTGAACCGGCCCCGGGTGAATGACATCACGATCAAACAGGGACGCTATCTCCTCCCGGGATATCCGGATGAAGTCCTGATCAGCGATAAGTTTGCCCTGGCCAGGCAACTGAGTCCGGGGGACAGTATCCGGGTGGTCATCAATGGCCGATCCAGGGAGCTGGACATTGTCGGCGTCGCCAGTTCGCCG
The DNA here is from genome assembly GCA_964553165.1 of uncultured Enterobacteriaceae bacterium. Classification (GTDB taxonomy): domain Bacteria; phylum Pseudomonadota; class Gammaproteobacteria; order Pseudomonadales; family Pseudohongiellaceae; genus UBA5109. Next base: position 1,219 of record CAZKJY010000323.1, on the reverse strand, counting down.
GAACATTCCTACGCGGTCCCTCCAGGTTCCCTGTTTCCGGAAGATGAGCGTTACGGTGTTTTCTGGATGGGGAGGGAAGCGCTGGCGGCGGCATTTGACATGGAAGGTGCCTTTAACGAACTGCTTGCTCTGCTGAGTCCGGATGCCAATGCGCAGGCTGTCATGCGTGCTGTAGACAGACTGCTTGAACCCTATGGCGGCGAGGGAGCCTACCTGCGAGAAGACCAGTTGTCACACCAGATTCTGGAGAATGAGCTGACTGAAAACCGCATCATGGGCTCGGTGATTCCAGCCATTTTTCTCGCCGTTGCCGTGTTCCTGCTGCATCTGGTGCTGGGTAGGCTGATAGCAACCCAGCGGGGTGAAATTGCCGTGCTCAAGGCTTTTGGTTACAGCCACTGGGAGCTGGGCAAACACTATCTGCTGTTTGCGCTGGTGGCCGTCATGCTGGGGGCTCTGCTGGGCAGCCTGGGAGGGTTCTATCTCGGTCGCGGTATGCTCAGTCTGTATAGCCAGTATTTCGATATTCCGGACCTGACGTTCCGCCCCAGCGCCGCACTCATCGTACTCGCCTTTTTTCTCAGTGTGGCAGCAGCCTGTACCGGTGCCCTGTCTGCCGTAAAGAAGGCTGTTGATCTGCCACCTGCCGAAGCCATGCGTCCGGAAGCACCACCGCGCTTCAGGCCGGGTCCTCTCGAAGCCCTGGGTCTGGGGAACCTGTTGCCGCCAGCAGGACGCATGATTCTGAGGAATACGGAAAGGAAACCTCTGCAGGCCTTGCTTTCGGCTATTGGTGTCGCCTTCTCGCTGGCGATATTGCTGATTGGCATGTTCATGTTTGACAGCATCAATTAGATGATGGATCTGCAGTTCCGCCAGATTCAGCGGGAAGACATCACCCTGACTTTCAAACAGGCGCTTGCCCAGGAGGCTGCCTATGAGCTGGGGCATCTGGAAGGCGTCTCGCGGGTGGAAACCTATCGCATGGCGCCGGCCAGACTGCATGCCGGTCAGCGCGAAGAAGCGGTTGCGGTGACCGGACTGGCACCGCAGTCTGAACTGCGACGTATCATCAATGCCGATGGTAGACAGCTTCCGGTGCCGACCACTGGCATGGTCATCAGTTCCCTGCTGGCAAAGCGCCTGCAGGTAAATAGTGGGGATACGCTGTGGGTTGAGTGGCTGGATGGTGAAAGACAGCGCAATCAACAGGTGGTCA
>CAZKJY010000322.1:0-2856 GCA_964553165.1 uncultured Enterobacteriaceae bacterium | reverse complement strand
AAATCTTGCATGTACAGTTTATTCCAGTCGGAAATTAAGCGCATTTTAAAGCACTGGAGCAGAAAGGGAAAATAGCAAATCGATTTCTTGGGGTCGCGACCTGAAAATAACCAGTAGTTTCTCCGTTTGAACATGCCAGGTTCATGGTTATAAGGCTAATTCTGCGACCGTCTGGGATGGGTGGCTGGACCGTATGCCTTTTGGCGTGTCACAGAATTAACGTCACTACCATGACTTATTAAGATAAATTTCAAACTGAGAAACTGCCAAATTTCTATTACGCCGGGAAAAATCTCTGGGCAATTTCCACGTAAAGCAGGAAACTGAAGAGCAGCAGACATACCGTCAGCAAAAACTTGGTCAGCCAGCTGTTCGCCTGTGTCCCCAGCCAGCGTTTTGAACTGTTCATATAAAGCAGCAGAGCCGCGACCAGCGGCATGAAAAAGGCCCCCAGCACCGCATAAAAAATCACTACCCAGACGGGTCTGCCCCAGGTCAGCAACAACATGGGCAGGAAACACAGATAAATCAGATACCCCCGGTAGGCTGGTGTTTTACTGATACTCTCTGGTGTCTCCAGCAGTGTCTTCTGGTCTTTCAGGTGATAGTAAAAATTGGCAAACAGGTAAGGAACCCCATGCCAGACACCAATCAGCGAACTCGCCGCTGCCCCCCAGAAACCGATCAGAAAAATCCACTTGCCAGTATTCCCCAGCACCGGCACCAGCTGATCGGCAATGGCCAGGGCAATTCCATTGCCGGTGACATCCTCGACATCCACACCGGCCGCAACCAGCATGATGGCCAGGCCGAAGATGCCGGTCAGCACATAGGCCGTACCCAGGTCCACGCGCATGGCCTTCATTTTATCTGTTGTCTGCCAGCCAGCTTCTTTCATCCAGTAGGAATAGCTGAGAATGGTGGCACTGCCACCCACCCCGCCGATGACGCCAAACACAAAGACCATGCTGCCATCAGGCAGACTCGGTGAAAATATGCCAGCCATGACCTCACCCAACGGCGGCATTACCATGAAGGCGCAGAACAGGACACAGACAAACATCAGTCCGATGAATATTTTCATCAGATTTTCCAGAAAGAAATAGCCGCCATTCCACACCAGGATAAAAGCAATCACCCCCTGGATGGCGCTCCACTGGGCGACCGACAACACCGGGAAAAAGGCATAGGCAACCAGTCCGGAGGTCGTCATCATGGCGGCGGCTACCATGAAGGTCCAGATCAGCAGATACAGGCCAAAATAAATCGGGACAATCTTCGGCATGTCATCAATCCAGCCTTCAAGCAGGGTTCTGCCGGTCACCAGCTGCCAGCGGCCGATGCCTTCAGTGAGACAGAATTTCAGAATGCTGCCGATGATGACAGCCCATAACAGGCTGGCTCCGTAATTGGCGCCGGCGGCGGAGGCAGCAACAATATCGCCACCGCCCAGACCTGTCGCGGCAACCACCATGCCGGGACCTACCATATGGTAGATTTCCTTCAGTTTCATAAACCTTCTATCCCCAGTTCACTGCATAGCCGGCCAATGTACTGGTTTAATTCTTCCAGTACTAGTTTTTGTTCCGGCGTAGCTGTTTTGAGCCTTTCAATGATGACAGCGTGCATGCCTGGTAGATTTCTGCCGCGTTCATCTGCGTGCATCAGCCTGTCCCGGCAAATGGCGTGCCACTGCTTCAGCTCGTCCTTTGACAGCGTGTCAGGAAAGTTGCGGCAACGATAGCGGAACAGGAGTTCCGGCAGGCGCTGATCATGAAAAGAGGGAGAAAACACAGCCAGCTCATCAGCCGGCATGTGGCGACACTGCTGCATCAGTTGGCGATCATGCTGATCAAAAAAGCCGCCGCTGTAAAGCATCAGGTCGGGATCTGTTTCCGCTTTAAACCGGGGAGTAAAGACCTGCTTTAATTTTTCTTTCAGCCCCTGCTTGCCGAGTAAAATCTGGCGATGTGCTTCGCATTGTTCAAGGTCGATGGCGTAAGTATCCAGGATGTCAGGCGTCAATACGCTCAGCGGAGCGATTGCCGGACAGCGATTGCTGTGAAGTGTCTTCAGGCCAATCCGCTCGGTATTTTCAGGCAGCTCGTCATTACTGACAAACAGTCTGGACTGAATGCTTTCCACATCCTCATCTACCCAGTCCTGCGGATCCCGGCTCAGATCGTAGACAATAAATCCATTGGGATTTGAGGGATCCATGATTAATGGAATGACTGGCGCCATACACCCGCGGCTGCTGGGATAGCGTGAAGAGATATGCAGCAGAATTTCCGGGTCAGCCAGATTGAGCATGGCAACAACCGCATGCTTGTCACGCAATTTAAAAAAGTATTCATATAGCCTCGGCTGCTTTTCCCTGACCAGTTTTGCCATGGCAATGGTGGCATACACGTCTGACAGGGCATCATGAGCTGATTCATGGCCAATCCCATTTGCCTCGGTCAGGGCTTCGAGTTTGAAACTGACTGTACCGTCCTCTTTCAGTGGCCAGTTGATCCCTTCTGGCCGCAAGGCATGGGTCATCCGCAGCAAATCAATGATATCCCAGCGTGAATTGCCGTTTTTCCATTCACGTTCATAGGGATCATAGAAGCAGCGGTAGAACAGTCGACGCATTATTTCATCATCAAAACGCAAATTGTTGTAACCCGCCACACAGGTGTGGGCTTCAGAGAATTCAGCATGGATCCGGGTGGCGAAGTCAGCTTCGCTGAGACCATTCTGCAGGGCAAGCTGGGGAGTGATACCGGTGATCAGGCAGGCTTCGGGGTCAGGCAGGACATCAAGAGCTGGCTGGCAAGAGAGGACCAGGGGGTCAGCCACAATGTTTAGTGC
>CAZKJY010000321.1:0-2868 GCA_964553165.1 uncultured Enterobacteriaceae bacterium | reverse complement strand
GGCTGAAGGCGTGCCGAGAAGTTTTACCCTGAACAGTGATGAAATACTCGAAGCTTTACAGGAGCCGCTTTCGTCGATTGTTCAGGCTGTAAAAAGCGCCCTGGAACAATCCCCGCCGGAACTCGCGTCGGATATCGCTGAAAGTGGATTGGTACTGACCGGCGGTGGTGCACTGCTGCGTGATCTGGATAAATTGCTCAGTGAAGAAACCGGTTTGCCGGTGATCGTGGCAGATGATCCATTAACCTGTGTCGCCCGTGGTGGGGGTAGAGCAATGGAGTTGATGGATCTCTACGATATCGATTTACTGACACTGGATTAATTCAAAAAAAAATCAGAACAGAATAAAAGTTCAGGACCCTGAACAGGCAGGCGACTATTAATAAGTCTCTCTTTATTCAAAGTTCGACTCAGGGATATCGTTTACTGGCACTTGTGCTGGTATCACTGATTCTCATGTTTGCTGATAACCGTTTCGGTTACCTCCAGCAATTACGTTTTTATGCTTCCTATACGGTCACGCCGATTCACTGGCTTTCTGAAATTCCCGGTACGCTTGTAGATCAGCTCAGCGAAACCTTTAAAAACCGCAATGAACTGCTCGAAGAAAATCAGGCACTGAAGGAGACGTTGCTTTTACAGCAGTACCAGTTGCAGAAAATTGATCACTTAAGTGCGGAGAATCAGCGTCTGAGTGAACTGTTAAATGCCTCGGCCATAGTAGACGACATTGTTGTCCGGGCTCAGCTTATAAGTGAGTCACCTGACCCTTTTAGAAAACAGGTGCTGATAAACAAGGGGACGGCACACGGTGTTTATGAGGGACAGCCGGTACTTGATGCTGATGGTCTATTTGGCCAGGTTGTCTCCGTTGAGCCCTATTACAGCTGGGTGCAGTTGATTACGGATTCACAGCATTCGACACCGGTACAGGTTAACCGTAATGGTATTCGTGCAGTAGTATCAGGAACTCAGGGCAGTCAGCACATCATGCAAATGAGCAATATGACTGATACAGCTGACATTCGGGTAGGTGATTTGCTGGTGACTTCCGGTTTGGGGCAACGCTTTCCAGCTGGGTACAGAGTCGGGGTGATTACCAATATTGTCCGTGACCCGGGCCAGCCTTTTGTTTCTGTAACTGTTGAGCCCACAGCACAACTCGACAGAAGCCGAAACCTGCTCCTGGTGTTTTAGTATGGTTTCTGCCGCGTTTCGTAGCACGCATGGCTATTGGGTAATTGTCGTCAGCTTCATTGTAGCCGCATTACTGCTGGTTCTGCCTCTGCCCGAATCAATGGCCTATTACCGCCCTGAATGGATGGCCCTCTTTCTGATCTACTGGGTCATGGCGCTACCCCACCGGGTGGGTTTGATCACGGCCTGGATAGTGGGGCTTTTTGTCGATGTGCTGGAAGATTCTCTGCTGGGGCTGAATGCCCTGGTGCTGGCGCTGGTAGCCTATCTGGCATTAAGTCTTTATCGACGGCTGAGGATGTTTACCATGTTACAGCAGGCCAGTACGATTTTTATTCTGGTGGGGCTGCATCAGCTGGTATCATTCTGGGTCTTAACAGTGAGCAGTCAGAATACATCACCAAATCTGATGTTTCTGGTTTCAGCATTTACCAGCGCCGTGATCTGGCCGCTGGTATTTTACAGTCTGCGATATCTGCGTCGAACTTTGCATGTCGTCTAGTAAATAACGGTTCTGAGAGTCAATCCACTGACAGCTTCCAGTTTTAAGATTTTCCTATGTTGTCCAAGAAAGTTGCCCCCCTGATTATCCTCTTACTCCAGTTATCTGGCTGTACGCTGCTGATGCCGGTAGGTTCCTGGCCGGAAGAGTTGCCGCCGCGGGAGTATTTTGTCGATTACTATCAGAGCAGTGAAGACAACCATGTTTACCAGAAACTGGACGATTATCTTTACTGGATACAGGTTTTTTATGAAGGCAATGCCCTGTCTCCTGGCTGGATACATCTGAGCAGCGAAATAGTGCTTGAAGCTGCAGAAGACCGAAAAGTCAGCTACGCCAGAAAAATGCAGACCCTTGGACGACTGATTGCGGCTGAATGGGCACAGAGCAACAATGTCCGACTGATTGATACGCGCTGTGCCAGTATCTGGCGCGACGCTCTCCTGGAGGCTGTCAGCCGCGATGACCTCGACAACTATATCCAGCGCTTTGAGGCAGACGTCAACGCGATACTGGCGGGTGAACTCGGCAGGGGAGACATACAGCTGGAGCGGTATTACGAGGTGGAGGAATTCGACTTTTTCTGACGCTAGCGGGTACTGAATTCCAGGTTCATCAAATCCACGATCTGTGCATAATCGCCATTAAAAAAGGCGCCCATGACCGGAGCCTGCAATTGCTGGACTGATCCTGACATGTCAGGACGCAGGGCCAGATTAAAAGTCTTGTTTCCTTCCAGGAACAGGCTCAGTTCACTTCCCAGATCAATGGCCAGTGCCTGCAAGTCAGGGGGAGCAAACAGAAACAGTGACTGAGTCATCGCCATCAGGTCGTTGCGAATGGCATCGGCACTACGACCCTGTTCCCTGGCCTGGGCTTCCAGCAAGCCGTTGAGCAGCCCCAAATCTGTGAGACTGATGCTGAGTGCCGGAATCTCAGCGGTCAGCAGGGCGGCTGCGTAGGCAGATTCGGCTGCAGCGGGATCAGTAATCAGGCTCAGCGTTTCATAGGGAATATGCCGGGTCTCGGTCGTAAGGCTGAAAGAAAAGGAATCGGGCATGCCGACATTGATGGCGCTGTTATATTGATCGTTGTTTCGTGGGTCATACTGATGGGCATATTCGAGCTCAATCGGCACGCTCTGACTGCCATTAAGCATGCCCATGAAG
>CAZKJY010000320.1:0-2874 GCA_964553165.1 uncultured Enterobacteriaceae bacterium | reverse complement strand
CCAGATAGTCATCCTGACGTTGTTTGTCGGCCTGGTTGTTACTAGCTGATCTTATCCGCGTCGTGAAATAGTGAGTTGCCTGTAGTGATTGCTTTGGCAGCATGAGAGATCTTGAAAGAGTTACCAGATCCAGCCAATAGTAGCGCTTCCAGCCTTTATCCCTTAGCCCAAAATACAGGTTGAAACCATCAATATAACTGATGACCCGATTCATAGACCATCGCCTCTATGCGTCAGCGATAGTTGACATAGATGTAATCTATATCTATAGTCGCCTACGTAAACCCCGCCAGGGAGAGTATCCTTGGCCCGACGCCAGCTTCGTGCTGGCGTTCTTCTTTTTAACCCTTTGTTTTTATTAGGCTTCTTCACGCTGGCTCCTGCCTGTTTTCATTATTTCTGTACTGATTTCTTAGCTTTTTCCAACAAATCATTGATCTTATAGTTGATGCTGGCGACCCCGAAATCGGGTTCAGCAGTGAAAGGTTTGCTCAGGTAGTATGGCCCTTCATGATCATCACCATCCACGAGAACAACTGCCAGCAGAAATTTATCGGCCTGATTCAAGGCATAGATAATCTCATTGCGGCTGACAGTCACAGTTTCCTGTCCTTTGGCTCTACCTTTGACTTCAATATGCCGGTCCGCCTTTATTGATCCATCGGCATTAGCTGGTGGGCGAGATGTGATGTCCCAACCACATTTTTCTGCTGAAACATCTATTACTTGATGCCCCAGCGCCTGTTCATGGGCGATTACGGCATCCATGGCAACTTGTTCTATATGCGCTCTTGCCTGGGCATCTGCGGTAAAGTCTGGCTCTCCCTTGCGTTGAGCCAGTACGCCCTGAGGGATGATTAGTGCGCCGCCGATCACTACCGGGGTACTAGAAACGACTTCTTTCATCGCAGTCAACTCGCGTTTGCGCTGCTCCAGTCGTGCTGTTAATTCTTCGGCCTGGCGTTTTAGGTTTTCCGGCTGCACCCTGGGCTGACGTCCCGCTTCAACTTCTTCCTGCAATTTGATAGCACGACCTGATAGATAATTGATTTCCTTGACCAGGCGTTCGTTGACGGCAGCCAGTACTTTATCTGCCTGGCGTTCACGGCGGGTTTTGACTTCTTTGTAGTGTTCTGGCACCAGATGTTGTGAAGCATGCTGAAGGGCCAATGTTTCCAGGTTTGTATTGAGCCAGGGCAATTCCAGAATATCCTGTACAAGGCTCAGATCGTGTTTATTCAGAGGCTGTAAATCAAGGTGCGGCGCCCAACCGGCATGTATCGCCTTGCCGTGCTGATCAATTTCCACAAACTGCAAGCGCCTTGATGCAACCCTAGCGCTTCCACCGTCACTTTCACGAACAGCATGATCAACCATGAAGAGCACTTTTGGCTCTAACCCATCATCATTGGGATCAAGCAAGATGGCTCCTTGTTTCAGTTTGCTGCGGTGGGCGGAAAGAACCAGATCAGTCACCGACCGCATCAAGGGATGACCTGGATGGACAAGATCGGCCATCGGTTTACCCTGCATGCGAATCAAGTGTTTTTCAAAACAGATACGCTCATATTTTCTGAGTACAGGGGTACGGGTTTCACCAATGACTCTGTCACGTTCCCTGATCACAGCCGGAACATGGCGCACTTCATAGCGCCCAGATTCACGAGGTCGTAATTCGCCGTTTAAATCCTTAAATGCCTCCATAAAAAACGCACGGATAAAATAGGGTTGTAGCTTTCGCGCTTCGGCTTTTTCCATTTCTTCCTTCACAGCATAAAGGTCTTCCAGACTCATATGTTGTTCTACCAGAGCATTCCTGCGCAGAATTTCTTTCAGGTGGTCTGTATCCAGTGCGCCGTCGATAACTTGGTTGAGCCTGTCCTTGACCTCCGGCGCTTCACCATAACGAATAGCTTCAATCAATAAGTCTTTCAGGGACTGGTTCTCGAAGGCTTCACCCAAGATGTCGAATACCTTACCACCTAGGGCATCCTTCTCTATTTCCAGCTTTTCAAACAAGCGCTGGAATACTTCCCCTTCACGGGTTTCTGCAGCCACCAGGTTCCAAAGATGGCAGACCTCGGTCTGACCGATACGGTGAATACGACCAAAACGCTGTTCCAGTCTGTTGGGGTTCCAAGGCAGATCGTAATTGACCATCAGATTGGCATTCTGCAGGTTAACGCCTTCACCTGCTGCATCGGTAGCGACCAACACCAATACATCCGGATTATTACGAAACTCTTCCTGAACCTTGCGTCGGTCATCGCGATTAACGCCACCATGGATAGTAACCACTGCATCACGACTGCCAAGCATTCCTTGTATGCGGGTCACCAGATAGTTCAGCGTATCCTTGTGTTCGGTAAAGATAATTAACTTTCGTCTGGTGCCACTGCTGGTATACATTTCTTTACGATCCTGCAGCAGATGTGAAAGTTCTTCCCACTTTTTGTCGCTGCCCGACTGCACCACTCCAAATGCCTGTCGCTCTAAACTTTCAAGAATACTTATTTCTGCTTCAAGTTCGGGGATCGTCTCAGCAGCTGTTGCCTGGTCGACTACTTGCTCTTCATAAAGCTCATATTCTTCTGGGCTTAATTCATCTTCCAGCTCATCAGGATCGTCTGGCAACTCAAACTGTTTTTTTATGTTGTATTCTGCCAGTGTCTGCGCAATACCCTGCTGAACGCTTTCCCCACGAGCCAGCAGCCGCATTTCTTCCAGCTTGGATTCAAGACGCTTATGCCTGCGTTTGAGCGATTGATATATGGCTTCTGGGCTTGACGCGAGCCGACGTTGTAACTGCGTCAAGGCAAAGCCGACTGTTCCCCGGCGCTTACCATCCAGGTTGTCCGCTCTATTCATTTCATT
>CAZKJY010000319.1:0-2902 GCA_964553165.1 uncultured Enterobacteriaceae bacterium | reverse complement strand
GAACTGGCTGTGTCATTCCATCTATACACCGTCGACTAAAAAGCTTTCAAAGCGTGCAGTGAACTTTACGCCAAAAACAGTCCCGACTTTTGAACCCAAAGTACGAACTTACTAGGTAAAGGGTGAATCATCGTGTTAGTTAGTGTTTATCGTTACAACCCGGAAACAGATAAAGAACCCTACATGCAGGATATTGAGGTTGAGCTGCCTGATGGCAAAGACCTCATGGTACTGGATGTACTGCAGCTGGTAAAAAATAAAGATGCCAGTATTGCCTATCGTCGTTCATGCCGTGAAGGTGTTTGCGGCTCGGATGGTTTAAACATGAATGGCAAGAATGGTCTGGCCTGTATTACGCCGGTATCCAGCATTATCAAAAACAACAAACTTGTCGTGCGTCCTTTACCGGGTCTGCCGGTTATCCGTGACCTCGTTGTGGATATGAGCGCCTTTTACAAGCAGTACGAAAAAATCAAACCCTATCTGCAGAATGACGAGCCGGCGCCTGCCATTGAGCGTCTGCAGTCTCCTGAAGACCGCGCAAAACTTGATGGTCTGTACGAATGTATTCTCTGTGCCTGCTGCTCCACCAACTGCCCATCATTCTGGTGGAATCCCGACAAATTTGTCGGCCCGGCAGGTTTGCTGCAGGCGTACCGGTTTCTGGCAGACAGCCGGGATACCCATACCGAAGAAAGATTGGCAGACCTGGAAGATCCTTTCAGTGTCTTCCGTTGTCGCGGCATTATGAATTGTGTTGCTGTTTGTCCGAAAGGATTAAACCCGACTCGTGCGATTGGTCATATTAAATCCATGCTAATGGAAAGAGCTACCTGACGAGGAAAAGCTTAGCCATGTCAACGCCTGAAAATTTTCGTGAAGTCATGTTGCGCTCCAGTCATATTTCCGGTTCCAACCTGGAGTATATTGAGGAGCTTTATGAATCCTATCTTGAGGATCCTGCTTCGGTTCCTGAAGAATGGCAGAAGTTTTTCAATGATCTGCCCGGAGTCGCCGACAGTCAACGGCGTGAAGTCTCGCTGTCTGCTGTAGAAAAGCAGTTTGAAGGTCTGCCGCGGCGTGGTGCCGGTCAGATTATTATTCAGCCAACTCTCTCTGGCAATCAGGTATCGGCCTCACATGAAGCCAAGCAGGTCAGTGTGGTCCAGCTGATCAGTTCATACCGGGTTCGCGGCCATCAACAGGCAAACCTTGATCCACTGGGCATCATGTACCGTGAAGAGGTCCCGGATCTTAAGCTGGCATTCCATCAGTTGTCATCTGCTGATCTGCAGACAACTTTCAAAACCCAGCCGTTGTTTGTGCCGACTGCTGAAGCGAGTCTGGCTGACATTATTACCATGCTGGAGAACATCTATTGCAGCTCGATCGGCTACGAGTTTATGGGCATCGTCAATCTGGAAGAAAAGCAATGGATTCAGCGTCGCATTGAGAGTAACGGCGGCAAGCCGAATTTCTCCAATGAAACCAAACTGCACATTCTAGAGCGTCTGAGTGCAGCCGAAGGACTGGAGAAACACCTGGATTCGAAATACCCGGGAACCAAACGTTTTGGTCTCGAAGGCGGTGAAAGTCTGATCCATGCGCTGGATGATATTATCCAGAGAGCAGGGGAGCATGGTGCCAAGGAAATTGTCATCAGCATGGCACACCGTGGTCGCCTGAATGTGCTGGTGAACACGCTGGGTAAAAATCCGGCTGACCTGTTTGATGAATTTGAAGGCAAGGCGGTCTACAAGGGCTCAGGTGACGTTAAATATCATCAGGGTTTTTCTTCCAATGTCATGACGCCGGGTGGGGAAGTGCACTGCAGTATGGGTTTCAACCCTTCCCATCTTGAAATTGGTGCACCTGTGGTGCAGGGATCGGTACGGGCCCGCCAGGACCGACGTAAAGACCCTGTTGGTGATACGGTTCTCCCGATCAGCATCCATGGAGATGCCTCTTTTGCCGGCCAGGGCGTGGTGATGGAAACGTTTCAGATGTCACAGACCCGTGGCTACAAGACAGGTGGTACGGTTCATATCATCATTAATAACCAGGTTGGCTTTACCACCAGTCGCCAGGATGATGCGCGTTCCACAGAATACTGTACGGATGTTGCGAAGATGGTCCAGGCGCCTATTTTCCATGTCAATGGTGATGACCCAGAAGCCGTTCTGTTCGTGACACATCTGGCTCTGGATTTCCGTAACAAATTCCATAAAGACGTTGTGGTTGATCTGGTCTGCTATCGCCGTCGTGGACATAACGAAACGGATGAGCCTTCTGCGACCCAGCCAAAGATGTATGAGGTCATCAAAAAACTGCCTACGACTCGGACCCTGTATGCACAGAAACTGATAGAGCAGAACCTAATTACCCAGGCTGAAAGTGATGAGATGAACAACAGTTATCGCAAAGCCCTGGATGAGGGCACCCATGTTGTGAAATCTCTGGTGCGTACGCCCAATACAGCACTTTATGTCGACTGGCGACCCTATCTGGGCCATGACGCCGACATGAAATGTGATACCACAATCAATCTGGAACATCTCAAATATCTGGCCAAGCGGCTGGTAGAACTGCCTGAAGGTTTTACTCCTAACCGGCAGGTCGCCAAGGTGATTGAAGCGCGTGCCGCCATGGCAAATGGAGAACAGCCTTTTGACTGGGGTGGGGCAGAACTGCTTGCCTATGCCAGTCTGGTAGACAACAACTATAAAGTCAGAATTACCGGTCAGGATGTGGGGCGTGGCACTTTTTCGCATCGTCATGCAGTGCTTTACGATCAGGAAACGGGCGAGCCCTATATCCCCCTAAGTTATATTTCTGAATCACAGCGTAAATTTGTAATCTATGATTCATTGCTTTCAGAAGAAGCAGTACTGGCTTTCGAGTA
>CAZKJY010000318.1:0-2906 GCA_964553165.1 uncultured Enterobacteriaceae bacterium | reverse complement strand
GGGCCAGCCAAACCTTTGAACGCAACATCTCCAAGAACCCTGACTGTCCGCAAACTGGCTAAATCCTATAAAGGGAGGCAGGTGGTCAAGGATGCCTCGCTAAGCGTAAAAAGTGGCCAGATCGTCGGCCTGCTGGGTCCTAACGGAGCCGGTAAAACCACCTCCTTCTACATGATCATTGGCCTCATCAAGGCAGATAAAGGCGAAGTTTTCATTGATCAGGACGATATTTCCAAAGCGCCCATGCATGAACGCGCCCGCAAGGGGCTGAGTTACCTGCCACAGGAAGCGTCCATCTTTCGCAAATTAAGCGTCAGGGACAACATCATGGCCATTCTGGAGACACGGCCCGAACTGAGCCGGGAACAGCGCATGGAGATCTGTCAGCAGCTGATGCAGGAATTTCACGTCAGCCATCTGGAGTCAAGCCTGGGAATGAGCCTGTCAGGCGGCGAAAGGCGCCGGGTGGAAATTGCCCGGGCACTGGCGAGCAATCCTGACTTCATTCTGCTGGATGAACCCTTCGCCGGTGTTGACCCGATCTCAGTGAATGACATTAAGCAGATCATTCGCGATCTCAGTGCCCGCAATATCGGCATACTGATTACCGATCATAATGTCCGGGAAACTCTGGATATCTGCGAGCTCGCCTATATCGTCAATGAGGGCAGCATTCTGGCTACCGGCGATCCCTCCAGCATTCTCAGCAATGAGCAGGTAAGAGACGTTTACCTCGGGCACGAATTCCGTATCTGAGCCTTCCGGGGCAGGATCGACAGCTCCCCTTAAATCGGTATGATACTTGCATGAAGTTTGTTATATTGCACAGGATTGTAGACATCCCATGAAGTGATACAGCTTGTGTAAAAGAAGTCAGCGAACATGAAATTATCGCTCCAGCTTAAGCTGGGTCAGCAGCTTACCATGACCCCTCAGTTGCAACAGGCAATACGCCTTTTGCAGCTTTCCACGCTTGACCTGCAACAGGAAATTCAGGAAGCCCTGGAAAACAACCCCATGCTGGAACTTGACGAGAACCAGCCTGAGCTTGGTCCCGAAAGCAATACTGAAAACTTTGAAGTCCGGAGCACTGCCTCCGCGACAGCCAGCGACGACTCTGTCCAGGATTTACCAGGCTCGGACTGGGAACCGGACAATATTCCTGAAGAACTGTCTGTCGACAGCTCCTGGGATGATGTTTACATCAACACGCTTCCCAGCAGTCAGGGATCCCAGGATTTTGATGACAGTGATTTTGAATCGCGCAACAGTGTATCCGAGAGCCTGCAGGATCATCTTACCTGGCAGCTGAACCTGACCCCCATGTCTGACAGTGATCGCCTGATAGCAACGGCCATCATCGATGCCATAGATCCAAATGGCCAGCTAACCTCGACCATCGAGTCCATTCATGCCGGTCTGATCCGTGACCTTGATATTGATGAAGAGGAGGTTCTTGCCGTCCTGCATCGAATTCAGCAATTTGACCCGGTTGGTGTCGGTTACCGTAATCTGCAGGAGTGCCTGAGCCTGCAGTTGCAGCATTATGACCGTAGCTGTGAGGGTTATGACAATGCCTGCAAGATCGTCAGCGACTATCTGCCCCAGCTTGCCAGCCGTGATTACGCATTCATCATGAAACGCCTGAAAATCAAGGAACAGGAACTCAAGGATGCCCTGCAGATTATCCTCAGCCTCAACCCGAAGCCGGGGTCCGAAATCACGCCTTCCGATACTGCCTATGTTGTACCGGATGTGTTTGTCTCCAAGCAAAACGGCCGCTGGAAAGTAGAATTAAACCCGGACTCCACGCCAGCGATTCGGGTCAACCCTGAATATGCGGCACTGGTTAGCCGCAGCAATGATTCCAGTGCCGATTCCACCTTTCTGCGAGATAACCTGCAGGAGGCACGCTGGTTTATTAAAAGTCTGCAAAGCAGAAATGAAACCCTGATGAAAGTTGCCAGCAAGATCGTTGAACACCAACGCGGCTTCCTCGAATACGGTGATGAAGCGATGAAACCGCTGGTCCTGCATGACATAGCAGAAGCAGTTGGCATGCATGAATCCACCATCTCTCGAGTGACCACACAGAAATACATGCATACGCCGCGCGGTATCTTTGAACTGAAGTATTTTTTCTCCAGTCATGTCACCACCCAGGAAGGCGGAGAGTGCTCCTCCACTGCCATCAGGGCTCTCATCAAGAAGCTGGTGGCCGCCGAAAACCCGCAAAAACCCCTTAGCGATAGCAAAATTACTTCACTTTTGGGGGAACAAGGTATTAATATTGCGCGCCGTACCATTGCAAAATACAGGGAGTCCCTGTCTATCTCGCCTTCAAATGAAAGGAAACGTCTTCTTTAGACCAGCAACCCGGTCGAAGAGACCGAATTAACAACTAAACTGAAAACATGCTGTTAGAAACAATCATCAGTCCCGATCTTACTTTCTGTAATGTCGAGGGAGTGAGCAAAAAGCGCCTTCTGGAAACCAGCTCGGAACTCATAGCCAGTAAAGTGGATGTCGATGCGGATGAGGTCTATGACGCGCTTATCGCGCGCGAGCAGCTGGGCAGTACCGGCCTTGGCAACGGCATTGCCATTCCACACTGCCGTGTTCCCAAATGCAAAAAAACGGTAGGCTGCCTGATAAAGCTGTCCTCTGCGATTGATTTTGACGCCATAGACCAGAAACCCGTCGATTTACTGTTTTTCCTGCTGGTACCCGAGAACACCATTGAAGGTCATCTTGAAGTCTTGCGCACGCTGGCTGAACTTTTCAAAAACCCTGTCTACTGTGAAGGTCTGAGAAAAAGCCAGACAGACAGTGAACTTTATACTGCCGCGATGCGAACCCCGGAAGACCTGGCCAAATAGCCCTTTCGTCTTCAAGAAATCCCCCTA
>CAZKJY010000317.1:0-2907 GCA_964553165.1 uncultured Enterobacteriaceae bacterium | reverse complement strand
CTATCAGAAGCCAGTACAGCCAGTTTTCCAGCACCTTGAAGACCACCATGAAAGTCGTGATGACACTGGCCCAGGTCGTGAAGGAATCCACAAAAGGCCAGGCCGCGCCGGTGTAGTTTTGCATATACCAGCCATTCACTCCGGTCAGCAGCAACATGCTGAATATTACCAAAGCATGCTGCCAGAATTTCAGACTGCTGATACGCAATTGCCGGTTGTTGCTGCCACCATATTTCCATTCCAGCCAGCCAATGACGGCCATGACAACATAGAAAATGTTGAGCATGGATTCCATCAGCAGGCTGACATCCCAGAAGATAAACACAAAAATCAGCGAGCTGAGGAAGGCACAGTACCAGCACAGGATGTTCTCTTTTGCCGCCAGCAGCAGATAGGCGATGGCAAGAATCACCGCGAGGACTTCAAAGACCTGGATGATCATTCAGCTGTCATGCCGGGAATAAATTTTGTGACAAAAACCGCCCTGCCGTGTTCAGTATGACTCCAGGCCAGCATTTCTTTAAGTACCTGCATGACATGATCATAGTCGCCACTGATGATGGTTGAGGTGGCGCTGGTGCTGCATTTGAGATCAGGATAGCTATTCAGTCTGGCAATGAAATCCTTGATGAGGGTTTTGTAGTCCCCGGTAAAAGGGTACATGGAAATTTCAACGACGAGGTTCATGGTTAAGCTGATTTGGTGCCCGGCAAATAAAGACGCTAGTTTGTCAGTTCTGTGTGGCACTCTCAATAGCCTGAGCGCAATAGCCTGAATGCAATAGCCTGAATGGATTGCAAGAGTGCACCAGATGTTTTCTGACCCCTTCCTGTGTTTACAATAGCCGCTTAGAAGCACCCGTGCAGGTTACGGTTCACTGAGCAGACTATTGTGGGACCAACGATGAGCAAGACGAGAAAGGAACGGGACAGCATGGGCGAACTTGAGGTTCCTGCAGACGCCCTGTATGGAGCACAGACCCAGCGTGCCATCCAAAACTTTCCAATCAGCGGTCAGCGACTGCCGGAAAGGTTTATTCGCGCCCTGCTCCTGATCAAAGCCGCCGCTGCCAGTGCCAACTGCAAACTGGGACTGCTCTCCAGTGAGCGGAGTTCAGCCATTACTCAAGCCGTCACTGAACTGCTGGCATCAGAAGACCTGATGCAGCACTTTCCGGTGGATGTGTTTCAGACCGGCTCAGGCACCAGCACCAACATGAATGCCAACGAAGTGCTGGCACGACTGGCCAGTCAGCACTGCAGGGAGATCATCAATCCCAATGATCATGTCAATTTTGGCCAGAGCAGTAATGATGTGATTCCGACTGGCATCCATGTCAGTGCCGCCCTGGCCCTGCACCAGCATCTGTTGCCGGCCCTGAATCATCTGGCCGCGACGATCCGTACAAAAGCCGATGCAGTTCATCAGCACGTCAAGACAGGCCGCACCCACCTGATGGATGCGATGCCGGTCCGGCTCAGTCAGAGTCTGGCCGCTTGGGCATCTCAGATTGAAAATAATGTAACGCGTTTGACAGCCCTGCAAGGGGACATACAGTGCCTTGCCCAGGGGGGAACAGCCGTGGGTACCGGCATCAATGCCCATCCTGATTTTGGCAGGGAATTTTGTGTCGAGCTGTCAGGATTAACCGGGCTGGCTTTCTCCCCGGCTGAAAATTATTTTACCCGCATCAGTTCCCAGGACAGTGCCGTTGCCTTATCCGGTCAGCTGAAAACCACGGCAGTCTCCATCACCAAAATTGCTAACGATTTGCGCTGGATGAATTCCGGCCCACTTGCCGGACTCGGTGAAATTGAACTGCAGGCCCTGCAGCCGGGTTCCTCCATCATGCCCGGCAAGGTCAATCCGGTGATTCCGGAAGCAGCGGCCATGGTCTGTGCCCAGATCATTGGCAATGATGCCACCATCACTGTTGCCGGCCAGTCCGGCAATTTTGAACTGAATGTGATGCTGCCCCTGATCGCCAGCAGGCTGCTGGATAGCCTTGAACTGCTCGGCACTATCAGCAGACTGCTCGCAGACAAAGCCATCGCCACGTTCACGGTCCGGGAAGACAGGCTTCAGGAGGCACTCGCGCGCAACCCGGTGCTGGTGACGGCGCTGAATCCAATCATTGGTTATGACCAGGCAGCGGCCATTGCCAAAAAGGCCTACGCGGAAGGCCGGGCGATTTTGGACGTGGCCAGTGAAGAAACTGATCTGTCCAGACAGGAACTGGAGAAACTACTGGACCCGGCCCGACTGGCCGATGGCGGGACAACTGAATAAGCCTTATTCAAGCACGGCTTCCACACTGAGCTCCCTGCGGCGTGACCACAGAATATTGCTGATAATCCCGACCAGGACCAGCAGCATACCCAGATAGGTCATGGCATTAAAACTTTCAGCAAACAGAATGAAGCCCAGTCCCAGGGCAAAAATTATGCTGGTGTAGCTCGCTATGGAAACCGTCGCAATTTCAGCAATCTGATAGGCCCGGGTCAGCCAGTACTGTGCCAGTTGCCCTGTCACGCCAACCATCAGCAGATACAGCCACTCCATGCCCTCCGGGGTTTTCCAGTCAAACAGCATGCCAAGCAGCGTGACTGGTATAGACAGCAGAGGAAAGTAATACATGATGACCAGCGGATGCTCGCTCCGGGTCAGTTTGCGGACGCAGTTATAGGCCAGCCCCATTAACAGCGAACAGCTCAGACCCACCAGCAAATGGAAAAATGAGATCCGGGCATCGAAGCCCTGAATAATCAGAATGCCACTGAAACTGAGCGCAAAGAATCCAAACTGCAGGGCAGTGACTTTTTCCCGGACAAAATAAATCCCCAGAATGGTAGTAAAAATCGGCGCCAGATAAATCAGGGTCGATGCGGCTGCCAGCGGCACCTGCTG
>CAZKJY010000316.1:0-2912 GCA_964553165.1 uncultured Enterobacteriaceae bacterium | reverse complement strand
ACCGCATCAGGAAAAACTGCCGGTTAAAGAGACCGCTTTCAAAATCAAGGCGGACGGCCTGACTGAGTTTTTTCTGATTCTCCTTCTCGGTGCTGACAAAAACCTGGAGACATTTTTCTCCTTCAAACAGGGTGGGCTCCAGTGACAGCTGGGCATTGAATTCACCCCCAGTATTTTTGCAGGCAACAATATCAACCAGCAGCTGCTTTTTCTTCTGCCCTTCCTCCCACTGGTCTTCAACTTCTTTCAGACAGGCTTTGAGCTTTTCACGACTCTTTGACCCAATCAGATCAATGAAGGGCATACTGGACACATCATCCATGTCCTTGAATCCAAAGCGCTGGATGTAGGAATCATTGGCATAGATATGCATGCTCTGATGGATATAACACACGGCTTCCCGGGAAGTGTTCAGCAGCTGTCGGTTCCGCTCAACCAGCTCCTGATTGTCACGAAGTAACTGGGCTCGCTGCTGACGTATCTTCACAGCCTGCAATTCGCGTGCAAACACAGCCTGTAAATGCTCCGGCAATTGCAGTGAAACCAGGCCCGAGATGCCTGCAAGAGAGGCTTTGGTCTGAAACTGGATATCGATGTCCCTGCTGGTGAGTAGCAGCAATGCCGTATGGCTTTCCAGCCTGGTCAGCCAGTCAAGGCACTCTGCTGAACTGAATTCAGTCAGTTCATCGTTCAGCAGCATGACATCCCATTGCTGCCTGCCAAGTGCCTCGGATAATTCTGCTTTTCTGCCAATACGCTGGCTCTTCAGGGTATAGCCCTGCTTTTCCAGCAGGGTCAATACCGTCTCGGTACTGTTCTCTGAAGTATCAGCGACCAGAATGTTTATGACGTTTTCTGTTTCCATTTCCTGCTTACCCTGTCATTTCTGTCGTTGCACGTCCTGCTATCCCATTCAGTCCAGTACAAAATTGAACGGGATATTGACCGTAAAAATCTGAGCCGGCATTTTTTCGGGGATTGGTGGCAGGCTTTCCATACCATTCACGATCGCCAGCGCCGTTTCATCAAGAATGCTGTGGCCTGAGCTCTCAATCAGCGCAACCTGGACAATGTCCCCAAGGCGATTGATGGAGACTCCCAGCAGGACCTTGCCTTCAATTTGCCGGTTACTGGCCTGTGTCGGATACTGCATTTGCTGGCTGATCAATGCGCTCACAAGCTGTTCATATTCCTGACTGAGGCGACTCTGGTTTCTCAGATACCTGTGCTGAATCTCATCAATCAGGCTGTCTGTCTCTCTCATGATTTGCAGTACCGTCTGCTTTCGTCTCTGGGTATTCTGTTTCCAGACAGCCAGTTCCTGCGCCTGTTGTGCGAGACGTTCCTGCTCCAGCCGCCGTTCTCCAGCCAGCACTTCACGCTGCCTGAAATCCACATAGTCAATTGTCTGTCGAACCTGTTCCCTGCGTGTCTGTGTCGTTGACAGCTCAGTAAACCGCTCCAGCAGATTCATCTGCTCAGGTGATGCCTGCGGGCCGGTCAGGCCTTCCTTGAACTGTGCACTTGGCGGTGTTGGTCCAACCCAGCCCTGCAACAGCAGCTGATAAAAATCGGCACCGGAAATTTCTCCGTAAACCACATCATTGAGCTGAAAAACAATCAGGTTATGGGCGGGCAAATAATCAAAATCAATGCGATCTCCGCGCCTCAGGTCCAAAGCCAGCATGCCACCAAACTCCATGATCGCTGTTGACAGCCGATTACGTTCCTCACGTTCACTGTTAAGGGCAATCGCATCCAGCCAAAGACGGTTAAATCGCCGTGCGGAGAGGTTTTCAGCCAGAATCCGCATCTGTAATTTGCGCACTGTCGTACTTGCATAACCATTGCCCTCAAGCGAGCCGAACAGGGCGCCAAGATAAATTTCTTCGCCAAGGTATTCGTACAGACCCAGACCCGCCAAAGGCAATTCGATGCCTTCATAGTCACGTTGCATTTCTGCCGATAATGCAGCGCTCCCCATAAATAAGGTCATAAAAACCAGATCCTGTAATCGCACTTTGATTAACACGAAATACCCTTCTTCAGTGATTTCCTGATCCGCACTGCACCTGCGTCCTGAATCACTCTGATAATTGAACGGGCTTTACTAATCCAGACAGCCTGCTCGAGAACTAACCTGACAATTACAATAAGTGATGCGTCACGTCGAACAACGACAGGCGAATAGATTTTGAGAAGTGGTGCACACGATTTTTTTCAGATTGTGAACGGCTTACCAGTTTAGCTGGAGGACAGACTGACAAACATCGACGCTTTTGAACAAATTTTGCATCCGGTAACAAAAATTATTGTCTGCACATAATCCGAAAAAATTACTGCAGGGTTACACGGCATTCATGATTGCTTACAATGGCTCTTGTAAAACTTGTTATTTTCAGCAGATAAATACAGGTCAAACAGTTATGACAAACATCCACGATACCCCGGTTCAGGATCTGGATACCCATCATCTTGAGCTCCGGAGTCTGCAACTCGATGACTATCCGGCACTGAAAAATCTGATGGATCTGGTTTATCCAGACATCGGTGGCGCCTGGCCTGAATCCAAATTTGCCTCACAACTGTCGGTTTTTCCCGACGGCCAGTTTTGCATCGTTGATCGGGGAAAAATTGTTGCCGCCGCTTTTTCAGTCGTTGTGGATTTTAAAAAATTCGGCGACAAGCATACCTATGATGAAATTACCGGCGATGCCTATCTGACCACGCATGACCCGAATGGCGACGTGCTTTACGGGGTTGATGTGCTTGTTGACCCGGGTTACCGCGGCTTACGTCTGGGCCGGAGGCTTTATGACGCCCGCAAGGAGCTTTGCATTAACCTGAACCTGAAATCCATCATGGCAGGCGGCCGCATTCCCAACTACCAGCAGTATGCCAGTGAGATGTCG
>CAZKJY010000315.1:0-2923 GCA_964553165.1 uncultured Enterobacteriaceae bacterium | reverse complement strand
AGTATGAAGCCGCAAAGCAGATCCAGGCAATGGATGACTTCTCCGATGTAGTTGCCCAAGCTACTATCGCTGAGTACCTTGAAGACAAGGCTCCTAAGGCTAAGGCTGCTCCTAAGGCTAAGGCTGCACCAAAAGCCAAAGCTACTAAGACAACCAAGTCTACAGTAGACGCTGAACTGGAAGACGCTCCTTTCTAATCACTGCTTATGAACTGGGAACTATACGAAGTGTGGACCGTCGATGATGACGGCCACGAAGACCTTGTAGACACCACTAAGAGTCTTAAGGAGGCTAGGCAACTAGCAGAAGATAGTCGGATTGATGGTAACGAGTGCATCATTTACGCAGAGCGTGATGGCGAGCTTGTAGAGGTTGAACGTATAAGTAATTGAAGCAGGGCCTATAGCTCAGTTGGTTAGAGCAGTGGACTCATAATCCATTGGTCCCAGGTTCAAGTCCTGGTGGGCCCACCAACCTCTCCCTTCGGTCGTGATTGCCGGTCACCATACGGACTTGCCAGGCGGCAATCATAGCTTGCCGCCGTTTTTAGCACATGAAGCTGACGCTTCATAAAATACGTGCTACTTTACCCTGGTGGGCCCACCAACCTCTCCCTTTGGTCGTGATTGCGCCATTTTCAGGATACGTAGCCAAAACAGAAAATTATTAACTAGAAAGACAATAGAGAATTCCACTCTGACCCAAAATCTTCCCAACTTTAAACTCAAGCCCGGAACTCCCCCTGTCCTGGAAGTTGAGAATGCCGCCGCATCTGCAAGAATTTCCCTGTTTGGCGGTCAGGTGCTTAGCTACATCCCCAAACACGATATGCGTGATCGCCTTTGGCTAAGTAAAAAAGCAATCTGGGATGGCAGTAAATCCATCCGGGGAGGCGTTCCCATTTGCTGGCCATGGTTTGGCCAGCATCCTGATAACAGCCAATCCATGCATGGTTATGTGCGTACCCGGATGTGGCAAGTCCAGGTCAGCAATCAGCATGAAAATTCAACCTCCCTCACACTGGCACCGCTTGATTGTCAGGGCGCTGGCTTTGATGCCAAGGCCAGCCTCTCACTCCGTCTTACTATCGGCGCTGAGCTCAGCATGAAACTTGTAACCACCAACATCGATACCAAGCCGTTTACTTATACCTGTGCCTTGCACAGTTATTTTAATGTGGAGGATATCCACAAGACCGGGCTAAGCGGCCTGAGTGGTGACTATGCCGACAAGCCTCGCGATTTCAGGATTTTTCCAACGCCAGAACCCTATCGTTTTACCGAAGAAACCGACCGCATTCATTTAACCTCTGCGGCCAAGGTCAACATTATCAGTGAGACTTTTCAAATCGCCATACTATCAGCGGGACATGATTCCATTGTGGTCTGGAACCCCTGGCACGAAAATTCAGCTTTACTGGAAGATATGGAAAATGATGGTTACAGGAAGATGCTGTGTGTTGAAACGGCCATTACTTCAGGAAAGTCTCTGGCGCCTGGCGACAGCCACGTCATCGAGCAGATTATCAGATAAAGCAGGCACATTATTGCAAAGAATGAATTATTATCTGATCCCAATATCCCAAAAGCAGTAACGTAAAAGTCAATAGATTTATCCTGCTGCCAGGAAAAAAATATTTTTAAAAAAGCCCTCTCTTCCCGTAAAAAATAATGCTAGGATGCGCGCCGCTCAATTACTGAGTCAGCCCATTTTCTGATTTTATGGGCAAACGAATATTTTAATCAGAGGCCGTTTTTTAACAGTGTCTGGTGAATCTCTTGTTTGAGATTGCAGGTTTCAACCTTCTCTATCCTGTCCAGGTTTTACTGGGATTTACCTATTACTATCCGCTCTTCATGGCCTATTTATGGATGCTGGGGGCTTTATGGTTTTATTGCCGTTATGAGTTGGGCCAACCCAATACCATCCGCTTACTGAATAATCCTAAAGTCAGTATCGTTGTACCCTGCTTTAATGAAGAAGCCCATGTTCGTGAAGTCATCGGTCACTTAATGGGGATGCATTATCCCAACTATGAAGTGATCGCTGTCAATGACGGCAGTACTGATAAGACCGGTTCAATTCTTGAAGAGCTGGCCGGTCTTTATCCTCGTCTGCGGGTAATTCATCAGGCCACCAACCAGGGTAAAGCAGTCGGTCTGAATACTGCCGCCTTCCTGGCCGATAGTGACTATATTATCGGTATTGATGGTGATGCCCTGCTTGATCACGATGCCATTCCACTCTTCCTGCAACATTTTATTTCTTCTCCCCGTGTTGGAGCAGTAACCGGTAATCCACGAATTCGTACCCGTTCTACCTTGCTGGGAAGATTACAGGTCGGAGAATTTTCATCACTGGTGGGACTGATCAAACGTGCCCAGCGGGTATTTTATCGGCAACTGTTTACCGCCTCCGGCGTCATTACCGCTTTCAGGAAAAGCGCCATTGAAGATGTAGGCTACTGGAGTCAGGACATGCTGACCGAAGACATGGATATCACCTGGAAACTGCAGTTGCGAGGCTGGGATGTCCGTTTTGAACCCAGGGCCCTGGCCTGGATTCTGATGCCGGAGACCATTCGGGGGCTTTGGAAACAGCGGCTTCGCTGGGCAATGGGTGGTCTGCAGATCATTGCCAAATACAAAGGCATCATTCGTAACTGGCGTAATTACCCGGTCTGGCCCTTATTCTTTGAACACGTTTTAAGTGTGGTATGGGCCTGCTCAGTTTGCATAGTCCTGGCTGCTTACTGTGTTGATCTGCTTGAAGGGATGTATCTTTGGTTGTTTCTGGGCGGCGCGGGTACGACAGCAGCCGTCTCTTCGATGACTGCGCTACTGCCGGAATACAGTGGCGTTATCATCGGCTCAACCTGTCTGTTGCAGATGCTGCTCAGCCTGTTGATGGACAGACGCTACGA
>CAZKJY010000314.1:0-2946 GCA_964553165.1 uncultured Enterobacteriaceae bacterium | reverse complement strand
CGACCCGGGCAGTGCATATCCCAGTGTCGATATTCTGATGACCAGATTCTGCCATCGTTTCTCGGCCTGTCCTGCCGGCAGGCGTTTCACATATGCCAGCAGCAGGGCAAACAGGGTGGTTATCACCGCAGCGATCGTGCCCAGTCCCAGCGTGTTCAGCAGAAAGCCCCAGTAACGGCTGTCAAACTCTTCTGCGATGACATCCCGGCACCAGAGCAGCAGCTGGATCAGGGGGATGACAAAGGCCACCAGTACAATCAGCAGACAATAAATGCTTGCTGCCCAGGCTCTGTTTCCCCGAAGCTGATAGGGTCGCAGGGCTTGCGAGCTTTTCTGCACATAACGAGCCTGGGCGCGTCCCTTTTGCTCCATCACCAGGACGACCGCGACAAACAGCAGCAGCAGCGACGCAAGCTGGGCAGCCACGGCAAGGTTAAACAGCCCGTACCACGCATCATAAATGGCTGTGGTAAAGGTATCGAAGTTAAAGACCGATACTGCGCCGAAATCTGCCAGGGTTTCCATCAGCGCCAGCGCCACGCCAGCCACAATCGCTGGTCGGGCAAGCGGAATTGCGAGTTTGAAGAAGGCCTGCCAATAATTCTGACCGAGCACCCTGCCAGCATCCATGATCTGCCGCCCCTGGGAAATGAATGCGCTGCGAGCCAGCATGTAGACATAGGGATAAAGCACCAGGCTGAGTACCAGAATGACCGCAGCGGGACCCTGTACATCAGGAAAATAGACATCGTTGCCAAACCAGTTTCGCAAACCGCTCTGAACAGGGCCGGCGTAATTCAGCAATCCAAGAAATACAAAAGCCATGACATAACCGGGGATCGCCAGTGGCAGCATCAATGCCCATTCAAAAAATCGCCGGCCGGGAAATTCGCAAACCGAGCACAACCAGGCCAGACTGACACCAAGCAGGGTCACCATTGTGCCGACACCCAGCAACAACATCAGGGTGTTGCCCAGCAAGCGGTCGAGTTTGGTATTGAACAGATGCTGCCAGATTTCCTGCTCGCCAAAGCCTACCGTCGCCCACTGGGTAAAGATTATCAGAATAGGAAGCAACACCAGCGCAGCGACCGCATAGGAAATCAGTTTCCAGGGCCAGTTGCCAGCATTGCGTGGCGCTGAAGCCATATCCACTGTATCCAGCTGAGTCATGAACGCTTAGCGGTAATCCGCTCTGTCCATCAGCATGACAGCATCAGCCTGGAGCCGGCCTGCTGCCTCGACGTTAATCTCATCCTGTCGGAAAGGCCCCCAGGCTCTGACCACCTCGGTGGGCTCAATGTCCGGATTGGCTGGATATTCCAGATTCAGTTCCGAAAACATGCGCTGGGGCTCCGGCGTGGACAACCATTCAATCAGACGCCGGGCTCCTTCCGGGTTATGGGCGTAGCGTGTTACACCTGCTCCTGAAATATTCACATGTGTGCCTGAGCTCTGCTGATTGGCCCAGAACAGGGCCACTGGAAAATCCGGATCGTCAGCAATCTTCCTGCCCAGGTAATAGGAGTTAACCAATCCCACATCACACTGCCCGGCGGCAATGGCTTCGATTACCAGGTTATCACTGCTGAACACCGGCGCTGCCAGATTGGCTACCCAGCCTTCGACGATCTCCTGGGTACGCTCTTCGCCAAGACGTTCAATCATCGTCGCAACCAGCGACATGTTATAGACCTCCTTGGAGGTTCGCAGGCAAAGGCGCCCCTGCCAGGCTGGCTCAGCCAGGGCTTCATAGCTGGATAACAGCGCGGGATCCACCCGCTCTTTTGAATACACGATGGTGCGTGCCCTCACTGACAGCCCGAACCAGCGTCCCTGAGGGTCCCGCAAATGTGCCGGGATGTTCCGTTCCAGTTGTTCCGACTCAACCGAAGCCAATAGCCCCCGGTCAGCAGCGGTCCATAAAAAGCCCGCATCGACCGTGTAGAGGACATCCGCAAATGTCCTGTCTCCTTCTGCCTGCAGGCGTGCTATAAGGGGGCCTTCCTCCCCGGTCTGATACTGCACCTCTATGCCGGTTTCTTCCGTAAAGCGATCAAACATGGGCTTGATCAGATATTCCTGACGCGAGGAATAGACCACGACCGGTTCCGTGATCACGGGGGCGGAGGTTGCAGCGTCAGCGGAATTGTCAGAAGCCGTGCTGGCAGTGGGTGCCGGATCCTGCGAGCAGCCCTGAAGAAACAGGGTACTTAGCATGATTGGCAGGCAGATTCTCAACATAGGGTTCTCCAGAAAGGGGAAACAGATGATAATAATTCTCATTTGTAATATCAAGTGGCTTCAGGCAAGTCCCATCGCTTTCTGAATCAGCTGACGCTTGAGAGGTGTGGCTTTATCCGCCAGCGACAAACCCGTATTGCGCAACCAGCGAATACCCAGATTGCTACTGCCAAAGCCTCGCTTGAAGGCTTCCATCATCACCATCATGCCCAGATTTGCACCCTTTCGGTCACGCTGAAAACGACTCAGTGTCTGCTGGGAGGCAAAAGCCCGGCCTGCCAGGCAAGCCTCCGAGATGACCCGGCTGAGCGACAGCACATCTTCAAAGCCAAGATTCACCCCCTGCCCGGCCAGCGGATGAATGGTATGGGCCGCATCACCGATCAATGCCAGCCCTTCGCGGACGTAATCCGTGGCATGTCGCTGCCATAAAGGAAAACAGTAGCGCTGGCTGACAGCGCCTATGGGGCCAAAACGATTTTCAATACTGCTCTGCAACTGGAGTCTGAATGCCCTGTCGTCCAGTGCCATTAACTGCGCCGCCCTGTCAGCATCACAGGACCAGACTATTGAAGAGAATTGCCCGGTCTGTTCAGCATCACAGAGGGGCAGGAAAGCCAAGGGGCCAGTCGGCAGAAAACTTTGAGCAGCAGTATAGGCATGCGGTTTTTCTGTCATCACCGTGGCGACAATTGCCTGTTG
>CAZKJY010000313.1:0-2947 GCA_964553165.1 uncultured Enterobacteriaceae bacterium | reverse complement strand
GCTCCAGGTGGGAAGGAAGGTCATTGCCATCGGCAATCCTTTTGGCCTGGACACCACCATGACCGTTGGCGTGGTCAGTGCGCTGGGACGAGAAATCACGTCAATGACCAATCGTACCATCCGCGATGCCATTCAGACGGATGCCTCGATCAATCCGGGCAATTCCGGTGGTCCCCTGCTGAACTCCATGGGCCAGCTGGTAGGTGTCAACACCCAGATCGTCAGCCCTTCCGGCGCCAATGCTGGTATCGGCTTTGCAATTCCGGTCAATACGGTTAAACGGGTAATCCCGCAGTTACTGGAGTTTGGCCGTGAGGTGCGCCCCATTCTGGGGATATCCAATCTGAATGATGCCATCAGCCAGCAAAACGGCATTGACGGTGTCATCGTGGCGGAAGTCACTGCCGGCCTTGGT
Source organism: uncultured Enterobacteriaceae bacterium (assembly GCA_964553165.1). Taxonomy (GTDB): domain Bacteria; phylum Pseudomonadota; class Gammaproteobacteria; order Pseudomonadales; family Pseudohongiellaceae; genus UBA5109. The sequence continues at coordinate 2,532 of CAZKJY010000313.1, read as the reverse complement.
GCTCAGGAGGCCGGACTGATGGGCCTGAGTCAGGACGGCAACGGCAACATCATTCTCGGAGATGTGATCATCGGCATTGATAATCTGGACATCAGTAACAGCGACGACCTGCTGAATGCGCTCGAACAATTCCAGCCTGGAGACACTGTTCAAGTCCGGACCCGACGCCGTAATCAGAATGAGATGCAGTTTGAGGTTGAGCTCACTGAGCCCATTTAATCCCCGGCAGAACTGCTAAGGCTTTCTCGCTGGAGCATTATTGACCGGGAGGAGCCATATACAGACGATACAAACTCCGCAAAGCCATCTCCAGCCCCTTGTCTTCGTCACTGAAAGTGAGCCGCTGGTTGGTAACCCGTGCAATTTCGGCGCGGTTTACCAGCAACTGTGAAATGCTGCCAGTGATACAGGTCAGGCGCCAGTACGCTTCTTCATCCGACAAAAGCGGGTGACATTTTCTGGCCAGCTCAATAAAGATTGCCGTAGGTTCGTCAAACAGCTGGCGAAAGAGTTTTCGAACCTGTGGCGCTGGATCGGTAATGAGTCTCAGCACCATCTTGTCAAAGATGGGCTGGACTTTATGGATGGCAAACATCGGCTCAATATACGCTTTGAGCAGCATCATAAAATCGGGTTTGTGGTCAGCAGCAGTTTGCAACTGGTCTTTGAGTATGCGAATACGCTCATCATTGGCCGGTTTCAGACTTCTTTCCAGCACCTTCCTGACCAGGATTTCTTTTGAACCAAAATAGTAATTGATAGCCCCAAGGTTGGCATTGGCCTTTTCGGCCACCGCACGCATGGAGGTGCCGTTGAATCCTCTTTCACCCAGCATGATTTCGGCAGCATCCATAAACGCGGTGACTGAACGATTAACCGTTTTTACCTTGGGATTACGCTTTGCCTTTGCTTTGCTCATCTTCTAATTGATACATCTAATACACATTCACTGCACCAGGCTCAAAGCTGAACCTGCCCCTGACAGGCAGGGGCCCATTTACATCTTCACAGACGCGCTAATTCCCTGAAAAATAGAGGGTTAATTAGGTTTAATTTGAAACTTTGTGTTCGATTTCATTGTAATGCCTGGCGCCTGCTTGAAATGCTTTTATTGCGTCCGGAAAATATTGACAATGATTTTATACGACTGTATAAATTTCGCATATTAATACCAAAAAGACAAAGACTACTGTAAAACTGATTTTTGGTTTGCTTTGCCCTTGTTCCCGCATCCATTTTCATGTTGACTATGACACCGTGACTGGATCGTGATAAAAGGGCTAAACGATAGAAGTCTAAAAGCAGACTGCAAACTACTATCTAAAAAAACGAAAAGCTGAACAGTACTGCCTGAAATCAAACCCAGAAAACTGTTAAATAAGCGATTTTCCGTGACATCGTAAGGGGGCTCAATGGAAATCAAAAACTACACTAAAACACTGGCAGGCATCCTGCTGGTACTGGCAAATCCCCTGGTGATTGCCCAGGAGATCAATTTCGCCGGTGACTGGAGCGCGCTCTATCACGAAGATGAGCCGGAACGTATTCCTGGTCCGCCATTGGCAGATTATGCCGGGCTGCCAATCAATGAAGCAGCCAGAATGCGCGCCAATACCTGGGACCCAAATATCATTTCCGTTGTACCGGAATTCCAGTGCCGTGAACACGGTGGTGATTACTCCATGCGAGGTCTGGCTCACATGCGGATTGAGAGGGTAATTGACGAACGTTCGCAACAGGCCATCGCCTTTAAAACTCGCATGAATTTCCATAACCAGGAACGTACCATCTGGCTCGATGGCAGAGCACATCCGCCGGCCGACGCCGCGCATACCTGGGATGGCTTCTCCACTGCACATTTTGAAAATGGCATGATGGTGGTACATACCACCCATCAAAAGGAAAGCTACACCCGCCGCAATGGCATCCCGGCCAGCAGTGAGCGTGAATTCTGGGAATACTGGTACATCCATGAAAATATTCTCACCGTGGTGACCGTGGTTGATGACCCGGTGTTCTATACCGAGCCACTGGTTCGCAGCCAGAACTGGGTGCTCAATCCGGCACTTCGCATTACCCAGAACAACTGCGAATACGTTATTGAAACCCCGATTGGCGATGATGGCCAGATCGTGCCGCATTACCTGCCAGGACAGAACCCCTTCCTGACTGAAACAGCCGAGATTTACCACCTCCCCTATGAAGGCATGCAGGGAGGTGCTGAAACCATGTATCCGGAATTCCGGGAACAGTTGGGGCAACCTCTGGGCGACAGTCGTTTCTGTACCCTGGATTGTGAATAAGGAGCCACTATGAATCACTTAATTAAACGTATCCTGTTTACTGCCCTACTCGTCCTGCCAACTGGCAGCCTGCTTGCACAGGAAGCAGGCCTGCAGCTTCTGCATGTTCAGGGTCAGGTGTATATGCTGTCGGGCGCTGATGTAAATGTAACTGTCCAGCTTGGCCCACAGGGAGTCGTTTTTGTCGATTCACCTGACGAAGAAACCATTCCAGCCATGACGGAACTGA
>CAZKJY010000312.1:2378-2954 GCA_964553165.1 uncultured Enterobacteriaceae bacterium | reverse complement strand
TTTGAATTCAAACTGGATGATAAGCCGACATCCGTGCAGGGAGACAGTCCTGCAAGCGACGCGGACGACCTGGAAAGTTTCGAGTTCTCATTGAATGATACGGCACAGGCTCCTGCCCAGGATGACAATGACGCAGATGCCGATGAAGAAGTCGAAACCTTTGATTTCGGGGATTTCACCCTGGATCAAACGACTACAGATACCGATAGACAGAGCGAAGAAGCAGCTACCGGCGATGATGACGATATTGAGGAAATCTCATTTTCAATCGATGCCGATGAAGCAGAAAGTGACATGGAAACCCCTGCGCAGGAAGCCGATAGTGGGAAAACCGGCTCTCTGGGCAAGCTTGGGATTGATGATGACTTGCTGGATGATGACAGCGATGAAGAAGAGCTGGAAATGATCACCGATCAGGACGAAGTCGCGACCAAGCTGGATTTGGCAGTAGCCTACCATGCGATGGAAGATATTGAAGGAGCCAGTGAAATTCTCAATGAAGTCATTGCAGAAGGTAACGAAGAGCAGATCGCCGAAGCAAAACGACTACTGGCAGAATGGGGTGCATCGTGAGAC
>CAZKJY010000312.1:0-2368 GCA_964553165.1 uncultured Enterobacteriaceae bacterium | reverse complement strand
ACCAGGCTTCTGGCATGAATTCAGCCGCCAGCAGAATAGCACTCTGCGTTGAATACCGGGGAACTCATTTCAATGGCTGGCAGGCGCAGGGCTCTGCTGAGGTTTCGACCGTTCAGGAAACTCTCGAAGCGGCCCTGAGTCAGGTCGCAGATCAGCCCATCCGCTTACACTGCGCTGGCCGCACGGATAGTGGTGTCCATGCCAGCGCGCAAATAGTCCATTTTGATACCAGTCATCCAAGGCCGCTTGAAGCCTGGGTGAGAGGCAGCAATGCCCTGTTACCTGCGAAAATCAGCGTACGCTGGGCCAGAGCAGTCACGGCTGACTTTCATGCCAGATTCTCTGCCTTGAGCCGGCGTTACTGTTACCTTATTTACAATAATCCGGTCCGTTCCGCGCTCCTTGACGGGCAGGCTTACTGGCATTACAGGTCGCTGGATGAAAAGGCCATGCATGAGGCTGCCCAGTGTCTGCTGGGTGAGTTGGATTTCAGCAGCTTCAGGGGAGCTTCCTGTCAGTCTTCAACACCGATGCGCTATGTGCATCATGTGCAGGTTCAGCGGCAGGGAGATTTTGTCCTGGTGGATATCAGGGCAAATGCCTTTTTGCTGCATATGGTAAGAAATATTGTGGGTTCCCTGCTTGCAGTCGGTGAGGGGGTGAAGGAGGCAGCCTGGCTGGAAAGGGTCTTGCATGAGAAAGATCGTCGCAAAGCGGGAATCACGGCGCCTCCCGAGGGGCTATATCTGGTGGAAGTGGAATACCCGGAGCAGTTTCAGCTGCCAAAAATACCCTGGCTGTTACCATTTATTGAAAGCGCTTGAGCGGAGGAAGTGCTAGAATGGCCCGCTTAATTTTCCAGCGCTTGATGGCTGCGACATGAGCAGGACCCGAGTTAAAATTTGTGGGATTACCCGATTAGAGGATGCGCAGGCCGCTATTGAAAGTGGCGCCGATGCGCTGGGTTTTGTCTTCTATGCAGCCAGTCCGCGTGCGATTGGGGCCGAGCAGGCGAGTGAGATTATTCGCAAGCTGCCGGCCTTTATCAGTAAAGTCGGGCTGTTTGTGAATCCTGAAACGGATCAGGTTGAGGAGATTCTCCAGCAGGTGAACCTTGATTATCTGCAATTTCATGGCAATGAATCTGCAAACTATTGTGAGCGCTTTGCCAGGCCCTATATCAAGGCGATAGCGATCCGGCCAGACATGGATTTGTCAGCCAGTCTGTTGCCGTTTCAACACGCAGCAGGTCTGTTACTGGATACCTGGGATCCAGATCAGGCTGGCGGTACCGGAAAAAGTTTTAACTGGCACTTACTTGAAAAGTTGCCCCGGCAAATGGCGCCAATTATCCTTGCCGGAGGATTGAATGCTGGCAATGTGAAAGCGGCAATCGCACAGGTCAAGCCTTATGCGGTGGATGTCAGTTCAGGGGTGGAAGAGAGTCCGGGGATAAAATCTGCAGTAAAAATCAGAGCATTTATGAATGAGGTAAACGGTGTCTGAGTTAGATATCAACAGTCTGTACAGTGGCCCTGATGAACATGGTCATTTCGGAAAATACGGTGGCATCTTTGTCGGCGAAACGCTGATGCCTGCCCTGGAAGAGTTGACGGCAGTCTACTCACGCATGAAAAAGGATCAGTCTTTCTGGGATGAATTTCATCAGGACCTGAAGCATTATGTTGGCAGACCCTCGCCTTTGTACCACGCTGTCAACATGAGCCGGACGCTGGGAGGCGCCCAGATTTACCTCAAGCGGGAAGACCTTAACCATACCGGAGCGCACAAGGTAAACAACACTATTGGCCAGGCGCTATTGGCCAAAGCCATGGGTAAAACCCGCATCATCGCGGAAACCGGTGCCGGTCAGCATGGTGTGGCAACGGCAACTGTCGCAGCCAGACTGGGGCTCGAATGCCATGTGTTCATGGGCTCCGAAGATACCAGACGTCAGGCGGCAAACGTGTATCGCATGAAGCTGCTGGGAGCGACCGTGGTGGAAGTGAATTCGGGCTCGAAAACCCTGAAAGACGCCTTGAATGAGGCCCTGCGGGACTGGGCCACCAATGTCGACTCGACCTATTACATCATTGGCACCGTGGCAGGACCGCATCCCTATCCGATGCTGGTACGGGATTTTCAGAGTGTGATCGGCAGAGAAGCCAGAGAGCAATGCCTGGAACAGTGCGGACGCCTGCCTGACTCGCTGGTTGCCTGTGTCGGTGGTGGCTCCAATGCGATTGGACTGTTTTACCCCTTCCTGAACGACAGGAGCGTGCGCATGATCGGCGTCGAAGCCGGTGGTCTGGGGCTGGAGACCGGCAAGCATGCTGCTCCCCTGTGTACGGGCAAACCCGGCGTGCTG
>CAZKJY010000311.1:0-2972 GCA_964553165.1 uncultured Enterobacteriaceae bacterium | reverse complement strand
CAAGAAATAGCGCAGCACCTCCGCCGGATATTTCTTCAGTACTTCCCGGACCGTGAAAAAATTGCCCTGGGATTTGGACATCTTTTCGTCATCGACTCTGACCGGCCCGTTATGCATCCAGGTATGCACAAACTTTTCACCGGTTGCAGCTTCCGACTGGGCAATTTCATTATCATGATGGGGAAAAACCAGGTCGCTACCCCCGCCATGAATATCGAAAGTATGCCCCAGACAGGAGGTCGACATGGCTGAACATTCGATATGCCAGCCGGGCCTGCCCTTACCCCAGGGAGAATCCCAGCCGGGTTCACCGGGCTTGGCGCTTTTCCAGAGCACAAAATCACGCGGATCCTGTTTACTGTCACCGACTTCGATACGGGCACCGGCGAGTAATTCATCCGGATTCTTGCGTGACAGTTTCGCGTAGTCCGTGAACTTTCCGACCTGATAATAGACATCCTGATTGTCAGCCTGATAGGCATAGCCCTTCTCAACCAGCGCTTCAATCATGCTAATGATCTCATCAATATGCTGGGTCGCCCGGGGTTCGATATCGGGACGGATAATATTCAGGGCAAGCTCATCTTCGTGCATGTAGCCGATGAAACGTTCGGTCAGTGCGGTAAATGGTTCGGCATTGTCATTGGCGCGCTTGATGATCTTGTCATCAACATCAGTGATGTTGCGGACATAGGTCAATTCATAACCACTCTCGCGCAGGTAACGCACCACAATATCAAAGGCCACCAACATGCGGGCATGACCGATATGTAAATAGTCATAGGTGGTGATGCCGCAGACATACATGCGCACCTTGCCCGCCTGCATGGGCTGGAAAGTTTCTTTCTGGTGCGTGAGTGTGTTGTAGATTTTCAGCACGGCGAATCGCTTAGGAATGTTTTTGCTGGGCCTTGCCCCAGGTGTCACGCAGGCCAACAGTCAGATTGAAGACTGGCGACTCTGGTGTATAGTCATGACGATCCGCCGCAAAATACCCTTCGCGCTCAAACTGAAAACGATCTTCCGCCTGCAGATTATTCAAACCCGGTTCCAGCTTGCAGCCTTTGAGTACCTGCAGGGATTCCGGGTTAATGAAGTCACGATAGTCCCCTGCTGCCGCATCGGGGTTTTCATGGGAGAACAGCCGGTCATACAAACGTACCTCGGCATCAATCGCATCCTGTGCTGCCACCCAGTGAATGACGCCTTTAACCTTGCGCCCTTCGGGATTGGCGCCCAGCGTGGCGGCATCATGCGTGCAGTGCAGCTCGGGAATATTACCCTCATCATCCTTGATGACCTCTTCGCATTTGATGACATAGGCCCCTCGCAAACGCACCTCGCCACCGGTCACCAGACGTTTAAAACCGGGCGGCGGAACTTCCTCGAAATCATTGCGGTCAATGTACAGTTCACGCCGGAACGGAATCTCACGTTCACCCATGTCCGGATTCTTGGGGTGCTTCGGCAGACTCAGCGTTTCGAGTTTGTCTTCCGGATAATCGGTAATGATTACTTTCATGGGGCGCAGCACTGCCATGGCCCGCGGTGAATGCTGATCCAGATCTTCCCGCAGGGCATGTTCGAGCATGGCAACATCCACGGTGCTGTTGGCACGGGCAACACCGACGCTGTCGCAGAAGTTTCTGATCGCCGCCGGTGAATAACCACGACGTCGCATGCCCGCCAAAGTCGGCATACGCGGATCATCCCAGCCCTCAACAAGCTTTTCATCCACCAGCTGTTTCAGTTTGCGTTTGCTCATCACCGTGTAATTGATATTGAGCCGGGCAAATTCAATCTGCTGTGGGTGCGCCGGTAAATCAAGCTGATCCAGCACCCAGTCGTACAAGGGGCGGTGATCTTCAAATTCCAGCGAACACAGCGAATGGGTAATCCTTTCCAGCGCGTCTGAGATGCAGTGCGTGTAATCGTACATCGGGTAAATGCACCACTTGTCACCGGTCTGATGATGATGCTGGTGACGGATGCGATAGAGCACCGGGTCACGCATGTTCATGTTGGGTGAGCTCATGTCGATTTTTGCCCGCAGACTGTATTCACCATCGTCAAATTCACCGGCTTTCATGCGTCGAAACAGGTCCAGACTTTCTTCTGCCGGCCGATCACGATCCGGGCTGTTCCTGCCCGGTTCAGTCAGGGTGCCACGATATTCGCGGGCCTGTTCAGCACTGAGACTGCAGACATAGGCTTTGCCATCACTAATCAGTTTTTCTGCCAACTCATACAAACGATCAAAATAGGATGAGGCGTAATATTCCCGATCATCCCAGTCAAAACCCAGCCAGCGAATGCTTTCCTTGATGGCGTCAATAAACTCCATGCTTTCCTTTTCCGGGTTGGTATCGTCGAAACGCAAATTGCACAGCCCGCCAAATTTCTCAGCCGTGGTGAAATTCAGGGTTATCGACTTGGCGTGCCCAATATGCAGATAACCATTCGGCTCCGGCGGAAAACGCGTGTGGACTTTGCCTCCATGCTTTCCGTTCTTGAGGTCTTCGCGAATAATCTGATGGATAAAATTACTGGGTGCTTCACTCATACTTCTGCTTGCTTTCTAATGCGACACAAAGGGCGCTATTATAGCGCCCTTGCAGGCTGCAAACTACAAACCAATAGCACATAGCGAGTTACTCATGATTGTATTACACACCAACGTCGGCGATATCACCCTCGAACTGGATTTCGACAAGGCGCCTCTTAGCGCCGCCAATTTCAAACAGTACGCCGAAGAAGGCCACTATGACGGCACCATTTTTCACCGGGTGATCGACAATTTCATGATCCAGGGCGGCGGTTTCGAACCCGGCATGAAACAGAAAAGCACGCGCGCTCCCATTCAGAATGAAGCCGATAACGGACTCAAAAATGATACTGGCACCATTGCCATGGCCCGCACGATGGAACCCCATTCCGCCAGTGCGCAGTTCTTTATCAACGTCAGCGACAAC